>CANCMM010000007.1:0-15771 GCA_947379335.1 Alphaproteobacteria bacterium
GTGGTCGGCCCGCAGGCCTATCACCGCCTGCCGGCGATGGTCGCGGCGGCCGCCCAAGGGCACCGCGCGACCGATACCGATATGCCCGAGATCGCGAAATTCGCCGCCTTGCCGCGCCGCCGCCGCTCCGGCCCGACCGCGTTCCTGACGGTGCAGGAAGGCTGCGACAAGTTCTGCACGTTCTGTGTGGTGCCTTATACCCGCGGCTCTGAGCAATCGCGCACCGCCCAAGCCATCCTGCGCGAAGCGCAGGCTTTGGCGGACAAGGGCGCGCGTGAAGTCGTGCTACTGGGCCAGAACGTCAATGCCTATGATGGCGACGGCTGGAGTTTGGCGAAGCTGTGCGATGCACTGGCCGACATCGAAGGCATTGACCGCATCCGTTACACCACCAGCCATCCCCGCGACATGGGCGATGACCTGATCGCGGCGCACGGCGACAATCCCAAGTTGATGCCCTATCTGCACCTGCCAGTGCAGTCGGGATCGGACACGGTGCTGGAAGCGATGAACCGCCAGCACAAAGTGGACGATTATCGACGCCTGATCGAGCGCGTCCGCGCCGTGCGGCCCGACATCGCCCTGACTTCGGATTTTATTGTCGGCTTTCCCAGTGAGAGCGACGCGGATTTCGAATCGACCCTGCAGCTGGTGCGCGACATCGGTTATGCCACCGCCTTCTCGTTCAAATATTCCAAGCGGCCGGGCACACCGGCCTCCACCATGCGTAAACAGGTGGGTGAAGACATTAAAACTGCGCGGCTGGACGCGCTGCAAAAGCTGCTGCTGTCGCAGCAACATGCGTTCGATGATTCGCAAATCGGAAAAATCCTGCCGGTGCTGTTTGAGAAGTCCGCGCGCGAAACCGGCCAGATCATGGGCCGCACGCCCTATCAGCAGCCGGTGCATGTCATCGCGCCCACTTCGCTGATCGGCACCATAGCCGATGTGAAGATCGAACGACGCACTGCCAACAGCCTGCATGGAATCCTGGCTTGAGCAGCCGCAAGAACAGTTTGATCCTGGAATTTTCCGACAACCGTCTTTTGGCGGCGCTGTCGGGCCCCCATGCCAAGCATTTCGCCCGCATCGAGCAGAAGCTTGATGCCGTGCTGGACATGCGCGGCAACCTGGTGGCGGTGGATGGGAAGGCGCGCGAGCGCGCCGCCGCCATCCTGCGCGCGCTGTATGCGCGGCTGGAAGCGGGCGAAAGCATCACCCTAGCGGAGGTCGATGCGGAAATCCGCTTCACCGATGCGGGGCGCGTCAATGCCCCGGGCGCGATCAAGACGGCGTCTTCGCGCGCGGTGCGGCCGCGCTCGCCGGCGCAGGCCGCCTATATCGACATGATGCGCCAGCAGCCGCTGGTGTTCGGCATCGGGCCGGCGGGCACCGGCAAGACCTATCTGGCGGCGGCGTTTGCCGCCCATATGCTGCATGAAAAACGCGTCGACCGGCTGATCCTGTCGCGCCCGGCGCTGGAAGCAGGCGAACGGCTGGGCTTTCTGCCTGGCGACCTGAAAGAGAAGATCGATCCCTATCTGCGGCCGCTTTATGATGCGCTGTTCGATGTGTTGGGCGACAAGGCCAGCCGGCTGATGGAACAGGGCGTGATCGAAGTGGCGCCGCTGGCTTTCATGCGCGGGCGCACTCTCAGCCGCGCCTTTGTCATCCTGGACGAGGCCCAGAACACCACCCAGGCCCAGATGAAGATGGCGCTGACCCGGCTGGGCGAGGACAGTCACATGGTCGTCACGGGTGACCCGTCGCAAAGCGATCTGCCGGGCGGCCGGGCCGAGGGGCTGAGCGAAGCTTTGGCCTTCCTGGAAGGCGTCGAAGGCGTCGGTGTCAGCCGATTCGGGGAAAAAGACGTGGTGCGCCATCCCCTCGTCGCGCGCATCGTTGCCGCCTATACTCGCCACGGCAAATTATGAGCGGGATTACCCTGCTGATCCAGGATACCAAGTGGCGTACCCATCGCGGGCTGCAGGCGCGGCTGTTGACCGCGGCCGAAGCGGCGCGCAAGGCGGGCAAGTTGAAGGGTGATTTCACTATCCTGCTCACCAACGACAAGGCCTTGCGGGCGCTGAACCGCGACTTTCGCGGCAAGGACAAGCCGACCAATGTCCTGTCGTTCCCGTCCGGCGACGGCTTCTCTAATGGTCGCACGGCCGGACGGCTTCGCTGCGCTCGCCTGGCCGATGCTCATGCCGGCGACATCGCCATCGCCCATGGCGTCACCGCCAAGGAAGCCAAGGCGGCGGGCAAGCGTTTTGCCGATCATGCCAGCCATCTGGTGGTGCATGGCGTGCTGCACCTGGCCGGCCACGATCATGAACGTCCCAAGGATGCCAAGGTGATGGAGCCGCTGGAAGTGAAGATCCTGGCCCGGCTGGGCATCGCCGATCCCTATGCGCCCACTTCTTCTTTTAAAGAAGCGCAATGAGCGATCATCCGTTGAAGCGCCTGATGCGGAAGATCACCGGCCAGGATGCCGAAGCCGCCGCCATGCGTGTCAGCCTGGAAGAAGTGATCGAGGAAAGCGACCGCGAGTCGCCCGCTCTGTCCGCGCAGGAACGGGTGATGCTGGGCAACCTGCTCAGTTTCGGCGAACTCAAAGTTCGCGACGTGATGGTGCCGCGCGCCGAGATCGTGGCGGTGGATGAAACCATCGGCCTGGCTGAACTGCTCAGGATGTTTCGCGAAGCGCAGCATTCGCGCCTGCCGGTTTATGCAGAAACCCTGGACGATCCCACCGGCCTGATCCATGTGAAGGATGTGCTGGGCCTTTTGGAATCGGAGTCCGACGGTCCTTATTGCCTGCCCCCCAACGCCAAGATCACCTCCCTGAAGCGCCCCATCCTGTTTGCCCCGCCGTCGATGCGGGCGCTGGATCTGCTGCTGAAGATGCAGGCCACCCATACCCATCTGGCGCTGGTGATCGACGAATATGGCGGCACCGACGGCCTGGTTTCCATCGAGGACATTATCGAAGAAATCGTGGGCGATATCGCCGACGAGCATGACGAGGACGCGGCCGTCATCAAGCCCGATGGTGACGGCTTCATCGCCGATGCCCGCATGGACCTGGACGATTTCAAGGCCCAGACCGGCCATGACCTTATGGTGGAAGACGCCGAAGAGGCGCGCGACATCGACAGCCTGGGCGGCCTGGTGATGTCGCTGCTGGGGCGGGTGCCGCTGCGCGGCGAAATCGTGGCCCATCCCGACGGCACCGAATTCCAGGTGTTGGAAGCCGATCCGCGCCGGGTGCGCCGCTTGCGCGTTACCCTGCCCAGGACGCTCGCCACGGAATGAATGCTCTGGCGCGAACCGGCGACTGGATGCGTGGCCTCAGCGGTTGGCGGCGTTTGCTGCTGGCGTTTGCGGCGGGCGCTATTTCCGCCACCGGCTTTGCGCCGCTGGAATTCTTTCCCGCGCTTCTTATTGGCTATGGCGTGCTGGTGCTGCTGCTGGATGGCGCCGATGCCGCGCCCAAACCGGTGCGGCGCGGTGCGGCGGCGGGCTGGGCTTTCTTCTTCGGCCAATTCCTGGTGGGGCTGCACTGGATTGTCTATCCCTTCCTGATCTATCCCGACGCCAATCTGTGGCAATTGCCCTTCGCGCTGTTTTTGCCTGCCGGGCTGGCGCTGTTTGGCGCGCTGGCCTGCGCCGTCGCGATCTATTTCTGGCAGGACGGACCGGGCCGCATTCTCATTTTTGCCGTGATGCTGGCGATCAGCGAATGGCTGCGCGGGCACATCTTTACGGGCTTTCCCTGGAATCTCCCTGCCTATGGCTGGGGCGCCAGTCTGGCGGTGCTGCAATCGGCCAGCCTGGTGGGAGCCTATGGCCTGTCCTTGCTGACCATATTGCTGGGCGCGTCACTGGCGGAACTGGCCACGCGGCGCTGGCAATTGCCCGCCGCGATGGTTCTGGTGTTTGCCGCGCTGTGGGGATTTGGTGCATCGCGCCTGTCCGCATCTCCGATGGACACGGTGCCCGGCGTCAGCATCCGGCTGGTGCAGCCGAATATTCCGCAAGCCGAGAAATATGTCCGCCGCCTGATGGTACGCAACTGGGAGCGGCTGCTTGCTCTCAGCACCCAGCCCGGCAAGCCCACCCATATCATATGGCCGGAAGCCGCCACCGGTTTTGCCGTGGCCCGTGCGCCCGGCGCGCTGGACCAGATCACTGGGCTGTTCACTATGCGCGGCCAGACTTTGATGACCGGCTCCGATCGTTTTCTGCGCGATGCCAAGGGCCTTACCGCCTATAACAGCCTCTATCTGTTCGCGCCCGGCGGCGGGCTGCCGCAAACCTACGACAAATTCCATCTGGTGCCGTTCGGGGAATATCTGCCGCTGGCCGGTATGCTGGGCAGCATCGGCCTAAGCCAGCTCGCGGTGGGCCCCGGTTTCAGCGCCGGCGATCATCCCCATGTGCTGGATGCCGCGCCTGCGCCGCCGGTGACGCCGCTGATCTGCTACGAAGTGATCTTTCCCCATGCCGTCACCGATCCCGGCAGCCCGCGCCCCGGTTGGCTTGTCAACATCACCGATGATTCCTGGTTCGGCCCCTGGGCCGGCCCGCACCAGCATCTGCTGAGCGCGCAGGTGCGCGCCATCGAGGAAGGGTTGCCGATCGCGCGCGCCGCCAATACCGGCATCAGCGCGATAATCGACGGCAATGGCCGTGTGCGCAGCCGCCTGGCGCTGAACCGGACGGGTGTTGTTGACGCGAGCCTCCCGCGGGCGTTGAAGCCCACCCCGTATGACCGCTTCGGCGACATGGCGTTTCTGTTGTTGCTGGTTGTCGCGGTTTTTGCCGCCTCCGGGTTGCAAGCTGTTAAGCTTCGCGCCGGAAAACGAAATTAGTTGTTTCCGTTGTGTGACAGATGGGGCAAGTTCCCGCCCGTCAGATAATTTGAGAAACACGTGGCGAAAAAACAGGCCAATCCCATCGATATCCAGGTCGGCAATCGCGTGCGCATCCGCCGCATGCTGATCGGCATGAGCCAGGAAAAGCTGGGTGATATGCTCGGCCTGACATTCCAGCAGGTGCAGAAATATGAGAAGGGCGTGAACCGCATCGGCGCCGGCCGGCTGTTCGAAGTGTCGCGCATTCTCAATGTGCCGGTGGATTTCTTCTATGAAGGCGTCAGCGCGGCGGGCGAGGTCGAATCCGACGGCGCGCCGGTGATGGAGTTCGTTTCCAGCGGCGAAGGCCTGCAGTTGGCGCTGGCCTTCATGAAGATCAAGGACACCAAGGTGCGCAAGCGCATGCTTGACCTGGTGAAGAGCCTCGCCGAGGAAGAAGAACAAAAATCTTAGTTGGTCGCGCCGGCAGGCCCTGCGCGGATGCTTTGCATCCGCTCCGGGTTGCCGGTCGCTCCCTAGCTAGCCCTTGCGGCCGGCCTTTTCTTCAAGCCCCGACATTGCTTCGCGCGCTTTCAGCACCGCATACACATCGTCCGGGGTGATGCCGCTGGCCGCCCACAGCACCGCCAGGTGATACAGCACATCGGCGGATTCCTTGGCCAGCTCAGTCTTGTCGCGGCTGATGGCGGCGATCACCGCCTCGGTCGCCTCTTCCCCGAATTTCTTGGCGCACTTCTCCACGCCCGCGGCCAGCAGCTTGGCGGTGTAGGACTGGCCGGGGTCCGCATCCTTGCGGGCGGCGATGGTGGCGAATAGTCGGTCGAGGCCTTCGGACATGACGCGCCTATAGCACAGCTTTAAAGCTAAAGACCAATGCGGGCGCGGATGTCGGCGGGCGTGGCGCCCGTCTCGCGCAGGCTTTCCAGGCTGACCGCGCCGTCGCGCTTGGAGAATTTCTTGCCGGTTTCATCCAGCACCAGCGGGTGATGGGCATAGGTTGGTTCGGGCAGCTTCAGCAACGCCTGTAGCAGTCGCTGGATATGGGTGGCGGGAAGCAGGTCTTCGCCGCGCGTCACCAGGCTGACTTGCTGGTGGGCATCATCCACCACCACCGCCAGGTGATACGAGGTCGGCATGTCCTTGCGCGCGATCACGATGTCCCCGAAGCGCAAGGAATCCACCGCGTGGCGAAGGCCGCGTTCGGTAAAGGTCAGCGGTCCCGTCAGCGCCGCCGCCTGGGCGACGTCCAGCCGCAGGGCATAGCTTTCGCCCGCCGCGATCCGCGCCAGCCCTTCATCGCGCGACAAGGCGCGGCAGGTGCCAGGATAAAGCGGTCCATCGGGCCCGGGGCCCGAAGGGCCCAAATTATCGAAGTGTTGCGCTTCGCCGGCGCGTGCGATCTCGGCTGCGATTTCGGCGCGGGTGCAGAAGCACGGATAGACCAGCCCGCGCGCCTTCAGGTTCACCAGCGCCTCGGCATAGGCGCCCATGCGGGTGGACTGGCGCATGGTGGGCTCGTCCCAGGACAGGCCCAGCCATTTCAGGTCATAGAATATCTGCAGGATGAAGGCGTCGCGCGAACGGCCCTTGTCGATGTCCTCGATCCGCAGCAGAAAATCGTCACCGCTCTCATAGGCGGTAATCGCCGCATAGGCATGGCCCAGGTGCAAAAGCCCGGTTGGACTGGGTGCGAACCTTGTGACAATCATCCTGCGGAGTTTAACGCATAGAAAGCCTCATGCCACTTTCCGGACCGACTTTGGCGCCCGCGCGCGGCCCTGCCACCCATCTGGTGGTGCTGGTGCATGGCTATGGCGCCGACGGCCAGGACCTGTTGGGCTTGGCCAATCATTGGCAGGGTCTGTTGACCACTGTCGCCTTTGCCGCGCCCAATGCGCCGACCCGCGTTCCCGGCAGCCCGGGCTATCAATGGTTTCCCATCTCGCGCATCGATCCGCACGAAATGCAGAAGGGCGTGGAAGTGGCTGGTCCCCAGCTGGACGAATATCTGGACGGCGAACTGGCGCGGCTGGGCCTGCCGCCCGAGAATCTGGCGCTGGCGGGATTTTCGCAAGGAACCATGCTGTCCTTGCATGTGGGCCTGCGCCGCAAGGTCCGGCCCGCCGCCATCGTGGGCTTTTCCGGGCTGCTGGCGGGCCTGCCGCCGGCGGGGGAAATTCCACCGATCCTGCTGACCCATGGCGACAGCGACCAGGTGATCCCGCCCCAGGCCATGTTCCTGGCCGCCACCCAGCTGGGCGCCGCGGGGGCCCGGGTGCAATGGCACCTGGCGCACGGCATGGGCCACGGCATCGATCCCGAAGGACTGGCCATTGCGGGGGAATTTCTGGATCTGGCGTTTCGCGGCCTGTTGAAAAGCCAAGGGGAAGCCACCTGCGTCCTCAAACCGTCATGACGAATCGGCTAGCCTCTTGAGCAATTCAAGGGCTTGGCCCTAGAGTCGGGGTCTGCAAAGGGGAACTGCCTTCACAGGATCTGGTCCGTGCTAGCACCAGTTGTCATACCAAGAGCCGCCAGCCATTGCCCGGCGCTGGTGCTCAACGCCGATCATCGCCCCCTCAGCTATTATCCGCTGTCGCTCTGGTCGTGGCAGGACACCATCAAGGCGGTGTTCCTGGACCGGGTCACCATCCTGGAAGAATATGACCGGGTGGTGCGATCGGCGCGCTTCGAGATGAAGCTGCCCTCGGTGGTGTCGCTCAAGACCTATATCCGCCCCTCGCGCCGCCCCGCCTTCACCCGCTTCAATGTCTTCCTGCGCGACCAGTTCGAATGCCAGTATTGCGGCGACCCCAAGGACCTGACGTTCGATCACGTCATCCCGCGCAGCAAGGGCGGCCGCACCACCTGGGAAAATGTCGTCACCGCCTGTTCGCCCTGCAACCTGACCAAGGGCGGTCGCATGCCCAGCCAGGCCAAGATGCATCCGCGCATCCGGCCGCACCAGCCGACGGTGATCGAGCTGCGCGAGCATGGCCGCAAGTTTCCGCCCAATTACCTGCACGAGTCCTGGGCGGACTACTTGTATTGGGACAGCGAACTAGAACCATAGGGCGCGGGTCTTTTGCGCCCTGAGTGCGTCGCGCGTGCTCACGGGCTGCAAGCCCGCTACGCGCGACGCTCCTGCTCAGGTCACAAAATCCCTCGCGCCGGGCAGCTTCAGATTCGTTCAGAGAGTTTGATGGCAAGCCTGCAGCCGGCCTTGATGGTTTCGCTCAGCAGCTTGTAGCCCGGCGCTTGCTCCGCGCCCTGCGCGATAGCCGTTTCGCGGTGGGCCGCTTCATCGGCGCGGAAATCTTCAACCGCAGACTTCAGCGCCGGATCCTTGTCTTCCAGCGCCACGATCTGCGCCGCGTAATGTTCGTCGATCACTTCTTCCACGGCGGCGGTACAGGCAAAGGCGGCTTTCTCGCCCAGCGCGGCAGTGGCCGCGCCCAGCGCGAAACCGGCGATACGCCACACCGGCTCCAGCGCGGTGGGCCGAACTTTGCGTTCATTCACCAGCTTGTCGAAGGCTTTCAGGTGCCGCTGTTCCTGCTCGGCCATGTGGGTGATGGTCTCGACGCTGGCTTCGGTGCCCTTGCGCCGCTTCAGAACCGCCAGCTGGCCTTCATAGATGCGCACCGCGCCATATTCGCCGGCATGATCCACCCGGATCATGGATTCGATATCGGCGGCGGAGCCGGGCGCGGCGGGCTTGGCTTTACGCGGCATGTTTGCGGCTCAAAAGAAAAACGCCGGCCCCGGCGATCAGGAACGAGAAGATGGCGTTGTAGGCCGCCAGCGACAGGCCCAGCAGGCTCCAGGTCACGACATTGCAGTTGACGGCCGGCGGCGCTGCGCCGGAGCCCAGGACATAGGCATGCGCCACGGTGCAGCCATCCGGCCCCGGCAACACGCCCCATTGCATGCCGGCCTGATAAGCGCCGATCAGGCCGGAAATGGCGACCAGCGCGATCACGATCATCGCCAATGCGCGCGCGTCCCTCTTCCACAGCGCGGCCGCAGCCAAACCGCTGACGACAAGAATCAGAAGCTTGGGCTGCCAACCGGCCAGCATGTCCCATTGCGCAGCGGCGGCCAGCGCCACCAATGCGCCCAGCGCGATGGTGCCGGCGGCGAGTTTGTCGCTCCTGGACACGCCGATCAAACCAAGCGCGGCGGCGGCGATGTGCGGCCAGCGCTGCCAATGACACATCTCGCAAGGCGGGAGATGCTGAAGATACTGGAAACCAAGCGCGCCCAGAATCAAGGACAGCGCGCCCGCGCCCACCAATCTTGCAATCTGTTCATCACGCATCATGACAGGCGAATTCGCTTTCGGTCCACTTGCGAAACGGGGTACAAATATCGCCGATCTGCGAGCCACAGGCAAACACGCATGTTGTTTCGAAAAAAGCCTGTCCCCCGTCATGAATTGCTGAAGATAGACGGCCGCATGCTGGAAGTGCGGCTGCGCCTCAATCCGCGCGCCCGGCGCATGATCGTCAAGGTCAATCCCGCCACCGGCGAAGTCAGCGTCACCGCGCCGTCACGCCGCGGCCTGGCGCATGCGCTGGATTTTGCGCGCGGGCAGCAGGACTGGATCCGGGGCCAGCTCGCCAAGGTGCCCGGTCCGGTGTTGCTGGGCGCCGGCGTGACCATTCCCTTCATGGGCACGGCGCACGAAATCCGCGCCGCCGCCAAGGGCCCTGCGCCGGTGTGGGCGGAAGATGGCATCATCTGGGTGCGCGGACGCGAAGCCCATGCTTCGCGGCGGGTACAGGATTTCCTGAAGAAAGAAGCGCGCAAGGTGCTGGAAGCGCGGGTGCTGGAACATGCGCCCAAGCTGAATGCCAAGCCGGCGCGTATCACGGTGCGCGACACCGCCAGCCGCTGGGGTTCCTGTTCTTCGGGCCGCTCGCTGTCATTCTCCTGGCGGCTGATCCTGTCGCCCGATTTTGTGCTGGACTATGTGGTGGCGCATGAAGTGGCGCATCTGCGGGAAATGAACCACAGCCCGCGCTTCTGGGCGCATGTGAAAAGCCTGGTGGCCGATATCGATGCGCCGCAAGATTGGCTCAAGCGCCACGGCCGCGAGCTTCAGCGTTACGCGGTGAAGGCCTAGATCAAGTCCCGCCGAACAGGCCGTTCAGCAGCCGCTGGAAGGTATCCGGCTTGGATTTTTCTTCCGCCGCGGGTGTCGCCTGCTCTGTCGCGGGCTGCTCGGCCCAGGCCATCAGCGCGCTTCCCGTCAACGGCCGCACTGGCAGGCCCTGCTGCGCCTCGCTCATAAAGGCATGGAACATGCGCGCCGGCAGGGTGCCGCCGGTCGCCTTGATCATGGGCTTGTTGTCGTCATTGCCGATCCACACCCCGCACACCAGGTCGGCGGTGAAGCCGACAAACCAGGCATCGTGGAAATCCTGTGTGGTGCCGGTCTTGCCGGCCGTGGGCCGGTCTTCCAGACGTGCCGCCTTGCCGGTGCCGGTGGCGGTAACCTCGCTCATCAGCCGTGTCATCTGCATGTCGTCCTGGGCGCTCATGACCGCGCCCGCGCTTGATGCCTTGTTCTCGTAAAGAACCTTGCCGGAGCGGGTCTTGATCCGCAGCACCCCGAACGGGGTCACGCCATTGCCCCCATTTGCGAAAGGCGCATAGGCGCCCGTCAGTTCCAGCGGTGTCACGCCGGAGGTGCCCAGCGCCAGAGATGAAACTTCCATCAGGGGTGAAACGATGCCCAGCCGCCGCGCCGTGCGCGCCACTTCCCTGGGCCCCACTTCGGCGGTGAGCTGGGCAGCGACCGAGTTGGACGATTCTGCAAAGGCATCGATCAGCGGCATCCGCCCCTTGAAGTGGCCTTCATAGTCGGTGGGCTTCCAGCCATGAATGTCCACCGGCCCGTCATTGACCATGTCGTCGGCCGAATGGCCGTGTTCCAGCGCCGTGAGATAAACGAAGGGCTTGAAGGCGCTGCCCGGCTGGCGCACCGCGTCGGTGGCACGGTTGAAGCCCGATCCGCCATAGGTCCTGCCGCCCACCATGGCGCGCACCGCACCGTCCGGCGTCATCGCCACCAGCGCCGCCTGATGGGCGTTGAACTTTCCACCTTCACTGTCCAGGCCGGTGGCGATAGCGCGTTCGGCCATGGTCTGGGTATCCAGGTCAAAGCTGGTTTCCACGATCAGCGGCTCATTGGTTGGGCCGACCGCCTCATTCAGGTGCGCCATGATCCAGTCGGCGAAAAAGCCCGAGCTTGGCGTCGCATTGGCGCGCACGATGCGCGGGCGCGTTGCTTCGGCCTGGGCGCGGCTGTTTCCGTCGATGATGCCGGCATCCTGCATGGCCTGCAGCACCACGCGGGCGCGCTTCAGGCCGGCATCAATGTCGGATAGGGGGTTGTAGCGGGCGGGCGCCTTGACGCTGCCGGCGGTCATCGCCGCTTCGGTCAGGCTCAGCTCAGAGGCATGCTTGCCGAAAAACTTCTGCGATGCCGCCTCGATACCAAAGACGCCGGCGCCGAAATAGACGCGATTGAGATACAGGGTCAGGATCTGGTTCTTGGTGTAGCGATGTTCCAGATACAGCGCCAGCATGGCTTCCTGCACCTTGCGCTCGAAAGTGCGGTTGGGCGACAGGAACAGGTTCTTGGCCAACTGCTGGGTCAAGGTCGAGCCGCCCTGGACAACATGGCCGGCCATCGCGTTTTGAAAGGCCGCACGGCCCAGGCCGATGGGATCGATGCCCAGGTGGGAGCGGAAGCGCCGGTCCTCGATGGCGATGAAGGCGCCCGGAACATAGTCCGGCAGATCTTCGGCGCGCACCATCGCGCCCTGCGTCAACCCGCGCCGCGCGATCAGGCGGCCATGGTCGTCCAGGATGGTGACGTCCTGCGACGGGCCGCTGACCATCAGGTTGCCGACATCGGGCAGGCTGGAGAGGAAGTGCGAAAAGAACAGTCCGCCGAAGATCACGCCCCAGGCGCCCAGCATCATCAGCACATAGGGCCAGGTGGCGCGCGCTTTGGACCGGGCCGGGGATTTGGCAGGGGCTTTCGCCCGCTTGGCTGTTTTGTGCGGCAACGGCGCAACGTCAGCCTCGGGCGCGCGGCTTTTCTTGCGCGACCGGTAAATGATGGGTTTTGCGGGTTTTTTGCCCATGCTCCGGTTTTACGACCGGTTGGTTAACGGCCGTTAAACAACGGTTTCCATGGGCCCTGCCATGGGTCAGGCGCTGAGCCGGTAACCGCCGCCTTCGGTGAGCAGAATCTGGGCCTTGGCCGGATCCTGCTCGATCTTCTTGCGCAGGCGGTAAATGTGGGTTTCCAGGGTGTGGGTGGCCACCAACGGGCCATAACCCCACACTTCATGCAGCAGAATATCGCGCGGCACGGTGCCGGCGCTGGCATGCAGGAACTTGAGGATATTGGTTTCCTTCTCGGTCAGCCGCACCTTGCGGCCTTCGGCCTGCAGCAGCTTGGCGGAGGGATGGAAGGTATAGGGCCCGATCCGCACCGCCGCGTCATTGGCCGGGGCATGATGGGTATTCAGGGCGTGCAGCCGCTGCAACAGGGTGGAAAAACGGAATGGCCGGGCCAGGCATTCACTGGCCGTCGCCGCTTCGCCATCGGTCAAAAGCAGCACGGGGCAGGACAGGCCTTGCCCGCGCAAAGACGCGGCAAGCTGCTCGCCGTCATCAAGGCCGATGATGGCGAAGGCCAGCGGTTCGCGCATCGCGTCCCGGACGCCCTGCGCATTGGCGGCCGTCACCACGTCATAGCCTTCATGCGCAAGCTGCTCGGCCAGGCCGGCGCGCAACACATCGTCACTTTCGGCCAAAAGAATTCGGATCGGCATGCGGTCACGGGGGGTTGGGGTGACGAAGATTAGCCCGGCCTGGGGCAAAGCGGCAAATATTGCCGGTTGCATCCGGTCGCATGCGGATGAAATTCCAGCAATAGCGCCGAAAAATTCTGGCGTGGCGCTTGCTTTGTACAGGTGCAATGAGCGTCTACAGCCCCGTCTATCATGCCATGGTCAGCTCCCCGGTCTCCGGGGTCGCGGAATCCGTGACCGTTACGGGGAACAAGACGGCGTCTTCGGACTCTACGTCTTCAGACGGAGGCAAAGGCGAGGACTTCTTCCATCACATCCTGGACGTGATCAATCCGCTGCAGCACCTGCCCGTGGTCGGTACGATCTACCGCGCCATTACCGGCGAACATATCGGCAGCATCGAGAAGATCGCCGGCGACACGCTGTATGGGGGCCTGTGGGGCGCAGTGAGTTCGATCGCCGATGTGGCGTTCCAGGGCATCACCGGCAAGAGCTTTGAAGACACCGCCATGGCCTGGATCAAGGGCGACGACAAGGCCCAGGTCGCCAGCGTCAAGGTCGGCGTGCGCGAAACCGCCTTGAACATGCCGGCGCTGCCCGCGGACATGCCGTCGCTGCCGTTCCAGGACGTATCTGTGGCCGCCGCTGCCGCGCCTGCGGGTCTCGACATCGCCGCCCTGACCAGCGCCCTGTCGTCCAAGGGTGTGGACAACGACACCGCCAGCCGCGCGCTGTATGCCTATCGCCGCTCGATGGGGATGATGGCGCAGCCGGTGTTCGCCAGCGTCAACTGACGCTATAACACTTCCATGAATCTCATCGTCACGTCGGACAAGGATGGCGCATGGCTGGACTGGGGCGCGGGCAAACGCCGCGCCGCCATTGGGCCGGGCGGCATTGCCATCAAGGGCGGCGAGGGCGACGGCATCACACCGCGCGGCACCTTTCCCATCCGCGAAGTCTTTTATCGTGCCGACCGGGTAAAGAACCTTCAGATCGCGTTGCCGCTGTGGAAGATCGCCAAGGATGACGGCTGGTGCGATGCGCCGGAAGATCAGTTCTACAATCGGCTGGTGAGGCTGCCTTATTCCGCCAGCGCTGAAAATATGTGGCGCGACGATCATCTCTACGACGTGGTGGCGGTGATCGGCTTCAATGACGATCCGGTCTATGCCGGCAAGGGAAGCGCGATTTTCCTGCACTATGCCAAGCCCGATTTTTCTCCCACCGCCGGCTGCGTGGCGCTGAAGCGCGAAGACCTGGTCGAGGCCCTGGAACAGCTTCAGCCAGGCGATATGATTCAGATTGTCTGATCTGTTTTCTGGCGCGTACCAAAAATCGCGGTGCCGACCCGTACGTGCGTCGCACCGAATTTCACCGCCAGCTCGAAGTCCCCGCTCATGCCCATGCTGAGGTGAGACGCGACCGGCGAAGCCGGGCAAATCGATCCAGTGGATCGATTTGAGCGTCGAACGCCGCGAGCTTGGGCGAGCGGCCGAGTGGTCAAGCCCGAGCGCCGAAAATGGCCGTTCCGACGCGGACATGGGTGGCACCGAACTTTACTGCCAGCTCGAAATCCCCGCTCATGCCCATGCTGAGTTCAGACAGACCATGATCGCGGGCGAGCTTTGCCAGAAAGGCAAAGTGCGGCGCCGCATCGTCATCGGCCGGGGGAATGCACATCAACCCTTCCAGCGGCAAGTCCAGCTTGCGCGCCTGGGCGATCAGGGCGGCGGTCTCTGCGGGCAACACGCCGGCCTTTTGCGGCTCCTCACCGGTATTGACCTGGATGAACAGGCGCGGACAGCGGCCTGACTTTTCGCGTTCCGCCGCCAGCGCGTCGGCCAGCTTCGAGCGGTCGAGAGACTGGATCACGTCAAACAGCGCGGCAGCTTCCTTGACCTTGTTGGTCTGCAACGGACCAATCAGATGCAGTTCCAGGTCGGGATAATCGCTTTTCAGGCCGGGAAACTTGGCCATCGCTTCCTGCACCCGGTTCTCGCCAAACAGGCGCTGACCGGCGTCCAGCGTCTCGCGGATGCCGCTTTCGTCCACGGTCTTGGATACCGCCACCAGCCTTGTCGCGGGCGCGGGCTGGATGGCGGTCTTTCGCGCCGCATCGATGCGCGCCAGTATGTCGGCGAGATTCTGTGAAACTGTCATGACCGCGAACCTAGCCAGATATCAGCACTACCTCAATCCGGATATGCCGCTGGTGCTGATGACCGATGCGCGTAAGACCGATTGGGCGGCGGCGGCGCGCAACCTGCCGCGCGGCAGCGTGGTGGTGGTGCGCGCGCAAGACAGCAAAAAGCGCCTGGCGCTGGCGGAAACGCTGTACGGCATCGCCCCGCTGCTGATTGCCGATGATCCGGCCCTGGCGGCGCGGATCGGTGCGGCGGGTCTCCACTTGCCGGAAAAGCGCATGAAGGAAGCCGGGCACTGGCGGGCGCGTTTTCCGCATTGGATCATTACCTCTTCGGCGCATTCGCTCAGGGCGCTGATGGGCGCGCATATGCTGGACGCGGTGTTCCTGTCGCCGATCTTCGCCACCACCAGCCATAAAAGCGCCAAGCCGCTGACACCGCTGCGCGCCGCGTTTATCGCAAGCCATGCCCCCGTGCCGGTCTATGCCCTGGGCGGCGTCACGGCGCGGAGCGCCGCGCGTCTGACGCCGGCCTTCAGCGGCATCGCGGCGATCTCCTCACTCATCCCCTGAGGTATGCAGGTTCAGATGCAGGTAGACGGCATCCATTTTGAGTTGCCGGCTGCCATCGAAGAAGGCGCCGCTGCTGCGGCCATAGGTCAGGTGTTGATAGCCCCCGCTGAAATTCACGCTGGCCGAGAGTTTGTATCCCAGCGAGATTTGCGTGCCGTTCAGTCCCAGGCGCGGCAATCCCGCAATCGCCACCTCCCTGGCGACGCCATTGCCAAATTCAATCCCTGCAATCCAATTGCCCTTGCTGAGCGCCGCCGAAACATGCTGGCCGCGGGTGGTCGAAGGTTGCCAGCTCTGGTCGATGTCGAAGCCATAGGCATTGCTCTGACGCCACGAT
>CANCMM010000008.1:0-15472 GCA_947379335.1 Alphaproteobacteria bacterium
ACCAGTTGCATGACGATGTGCGGCGCATCGACTGGAACGCCACCGCCCGGCTGGATACGCCCTTTGTGCGCGACTATCTGGAAGACCGCGAAATCCCGGTCTGGTTCCTGCTGGATATGAGCCCTTCGATGCAGTTCGAGGGCGTCAGCATCTCCAAGCATGCGGTGCTGATGGAATTCACGCTTTTGATGTGCCGTTTGATGCTGGGCCGCGGCAACCGGGCCGGCGCCATGATCTTCTCCGGCCAGGTGGACCGCACCATTCCAGCCAATGGCGGACGGCGGCAGTTGCTGCATATCCTGAATGAAGTGGGCAATTATCGCCCCGGCCGGCAGGCTACCGATCTGAAAGCGGTGCTGGGTCATGCCGCGCGCGTCATCCGCCGCCGCGCGCTGGTGTTTGTGGTCTCCGACTTCATCAGCAGTCCGGGCTGGGAAGATGCGCTGCGGCTGCTGGCGGCCCGGCACGATGTGGTAGCGGTGCGGCTGACCGATCCGCTGGACACACGCATGCCCGATCTGGGCTTCATGACCTTCCAGGATGCCGAATCCGGCGAGCAACTGTTCGTCGATACCTCCAGCCGAGGTTTCCAGGAACGTTTCGCCGATGCCGCCGATGCGCGGGAGGCGGGGTTGCGCACCGCTTTTGAAAAATCCGGCGTGGATGTGGTGGAGCTGGCCACCGAGGATGACGTGCTGGATTCCCTGCTGCGCTTCGCGGCCTTGCGCAAGCAAAGCCAGAGGTCGGCATGAAGACCTTCTTCGGCATGCCCTGGTCGCGGATTGGCGGGTTGATCCCCAGTATCTCCTTTTCCTGGCCGGTGATGTTGTGGGCGCTGCTGCTGGTGCCGTTGATCGCGGCCATTTACGTCCTGCTGCTGCGCCGCCGCCGCAAGGGCGCCTTCCGCTATCCCAACCTGGCGCTGGTGAATGAAGCCAGCCAGGGCCCGGGCTGGCGCCGCCATGTCCCGCCGGCGCTGATGCTGGCGGCTTTCACCTTCTTGCTGCTGGCCATGGCGCGGCCATCGGCCGAGGTCGCACTGCCAAGCCGCGTCGCCACCGTGATCCTGGCCATGGATGTGTCGGGCAGCATGCGGGCCACCGATGTGAATCCCAGCCGTATCATGGCGGCGGAGACGGCGGCCAAGGCCTATATCAAGGATCAGCCGCGCGACGTGCGCATCGGCATCGTCGCGTTCGCCGCCACCGCGCTTCTGGTGCAGGCGCCGACCACCGACCATCCCGCGCTGAGCACCGCCATCGACCGCTTCGAACTGCAGCGTGGCACCGCGGTGGGCAGCGGCATCCTGGTGTCGCTGTCCACGCTATTCCCGCAGGAAAACTTCCCCATCAACCAGTTCAATTCCGACACGGCCGGCCGCTGGGGCAATTACGATTTCCGCAACCGCTTCGGCGGAGCTGCGTTGGGCGAAACCGCCAAACCGCCGCCCACCAAGCATGTGCCGGTGGAACCCGGCTCCTACAAGAATGCTGTGGTGATCCTGCTCACCGACGGCCAGACCAATGCCGGCTATGACCCGGTCGAAGCGGCGCGCATGGCCTCCGAATATGGTGTGCGCGTCTATACCGTCGGCTTTGGCACCGCCAAGGGCAACATTGTCGGCTTTGGCGGCTGGTCGATGCGCGCCCAGCTGGACGAAGTCGCGCTGAAGAAAATCGCCGACATGACCAAGGCGCGTTATTTCCACGCCACCAGCGCCGAGGACCTCAAAGCGGTCTATGACGTGCTGTCGCGCCAGCTGGTGGTGGAAACCCGCGAGATGGAGATCACCGCCTTCTTCGCGGCGCTGGCGGCGCTGCTGATGCTGGCGGCGGCGGGGCTTTCCCTGGCCTGGTTTCACCGCATCCTCTAGGGCCGAGCCTGTCCGCACTGCACAATCGCGTCCTGTTGCCAGCTTTCTCCAGATATGCCTGAATTGAAAAAAGTCTGGGGGACTTGGGTATGACAAATCTTACTCGCCGCACATCCATGCTGATGATGGGGGTTGCATCCGCTTTTGCCGCGCTGGCCCGGTTGCCCGCCATGGCGCTGACCAGCCTGACGGCGCGCCCCCGCCGCCCAGTGACCGATGCCGACAAGGGCCATGCCCTGACCCTGGCGAAATCCAACAAGACCATCGTCGGTTACAGCGACCAGATCACGGTGCGCCCCGGCGAGACCATCACCTTCCATGTCAGCACCTATGCGCCGGGGGACTACAAGGCCTCGCTGGTGCGGGTGATCAATGGCGACACGCTGTCGGGTGCCGGCCGTTTCCGCATGGATCCGGTGCCGGCCGATTTCACCCGCAGCTATGCGGGCGGCGAGCAGAAAGTATGGCCCGGTTCCTATGTCACCTTCGACCAGGCATCCGCGTCCGGCATCACCAGCAGCACCAAAGACTTTTCGGTGGTGGCGCTGATCAAGCCGACCCTGCCGGGCAAAGGTCCGCAATTCATCGCCTCGCAATGGGACCAGACCAAGAAGACCGGCTGGGCCATCGGCATCGACGAACGCGGCGAAGGCGCGCTGTGGGTGGGCCAAGGCGGCGGCAAGTATTTCAAGCTGCGCACCTCGCGCTATATCCAGCACAATCATTGGACCATGCTGGGCGCGTCGTTCGATGCGGCGTCGGGGGAATGGCGCGTCTATGACGTGCTGCTGACCGATCCCAATTTCACTCTCGCGTCCACATCCGACCCTTGGCACTATATTTTCGGCACCCGCCGCCTGGCGAAAGACTGGGCGATTGCGTCCGGTACGCCCATGCGCTTTGCCGCCGGCAGCGGCGAGATGATGGCCAACGGCCAGCCCGCCCCCCACGCACTGTTCAACGGCCGCATTGATGGCGTGCGCATTTCCGGCAAGGTGCTGCATCCGACCGACATGATCCGCGTCGCCACCGCCACAAAGGTGGAAGATGTCGCGGGCGATGACGTGCGCGGCTTCTGGGACTTCGGCCGCGGCATCGGCACCCTTACCGTGCATGACGCTACGCAGGCCGCCTGGAATGGGCGCGGCGTGAACTGGCCGCAGCGCGCCATGAAGGGCTATCACTGGGCGTCCAGCAAAGACTGGCGCCAGCAGCCGAGCGAATTCTCCGCGATGTATTTCCGCGAGGACGATCTGCTGGATGCGGAATGGAAGCCCAGCTTCACCTATACCGCGCCGGCCGGCCTGAAGAGCGGCATCTATGCGGTGCATCTGCAGCAGGGCAAGTCCGAGCATTATGTGCCCTTCTTCGTTGCCCCGCCCAGGGGCACTGCGACGGCGCCCACCGCCTTCCTGGTCCCCACCACCACCTATCTCGCCTATACCAACTGGACGCGCAATTTCGCCCAGCTGGAGCGCTATCCGGCGTTCCATTTCAATGCCGACGATATCGACTTCCTGATGCAGCATCCCGAATTCGGGCGCGGCCTGTACGACCAGCATATCGACGGCACATTGGTGACGCGCTCGTCCTGGCGTCGCCCGCTGCTGACCGTGACGTTCAAGACCTGGCTGCACCTGGTCAATTCCGACAGCCAGATCGTGGACTGGCTGGAACATGAAAAGATGCCCTACGACATCATCACCGACGATCTGCTGCACAAGGAAGGTGCGGCGCTGCTGTCGCGCTATCGCACTGTGATCACCGGCCAGCATCCCGAATACCAGTCGCCGGAAATCTTCGCCGCGGTAAAGACGTATCTGGGCAGCGGCGGACGCTTTATGTACTTGGGCGGCAACGGCTTCCAGAACCCGGCCGCCTGGCGCAACGACGGGATTCCCGCGGTCGAGTTGCGCCGCCTGAACGAAATCTACTGGACGCCGCAGAATTTCGAAGGCGAGCGGCGCTTCGAGCTGAACGGCGTGGACAATCTGGAATGGGATCACACCTGGCTGACCCGCAACCTGGGCCTGCGCTATGCCGGCACGACGTTCGGGTCGGGCAACACCTATTACAAGGTGCTGCCGGATTCGAAGAATCCCCGCGCCGCCTTCATCTTTGCCGGGGTGCATAACGAGATCATCGGCGATTACGGCACCCATTTCGGCGGGGCGGCGGGCGATGAATTCGACAAGGTGGACTATGACGCCGGCACGCCGCGCCATGCGCTGCACCTGGCCAAATCCGAAGGCACGCCCATTCCGGTCTGGGCGAATGCGCAACTGGCGGCGCAGATGCGCGATGACTACGACAACAAGAGCTATGCCTCACTGACCTTCTTCGAAACGCCGTCGGGCGGCGCGGTGTTTTCGGTCGGCTCGATGGCGTATATCGGGGCGCTGAACCACAACAACTTCAACAATGACATTGCGCGCATTACCACCAATGTTCTGAAGCGCTTTTCGGAGCCGCGGCCGTTCAAAGTGCCAGTGTAGGTGTC
Organism: Alphaproteobacteria bacterium; assembly: GCA_947379335.1. Classification (GTDB taxonomy): domain Bacteria; phylum Pseudomonadota; class Alphaproteobacteria; order Micropepsales; family Micropepsaceae; genus Rhizomicrobium. The sequence continues at coordinate 4,374 of CANCMM010000008.1, forward strand.
AGTCTGGTGACCGGCACCACAGTACCCGCCCTCAAGGGCAATATCGGCCGCTTCCAGCTGTTTGCCTTCGGCTTCGGCTCCATCATCGGCTCGTCCTGGTGCGTGCTGGCGGGAAGCTGGATCGCATCGGCCGGTCCCGGCGGCGCGGTGATCGGTTTTGCCCTGGGCGGCATCGTGGTTGCCTGCATCGGCGCCTGCTATGCCGAACTGACCTCGCGCTTGCCGGTGACCGGCGGCGAATTCACCTTTGTGCTGCATGTCTTTGGCCGGGGACTGGCCTTTTATGTCGGCTGGTTCATCGCCTTTGCCTGGATTCTGGTCACCATCTTCGAAGGCCTCGCCATCGCTTGGCTGTTCGAGCGGCTGAACACGGGCATTCCCGATGTGGTGCTGTACAACGTCGTGGATACCAACGTCACCCGCAACCAGTTGATCATCGGCTGCATGGTCGCGCCGGCCATCGCGCTGCTCAACTACCGGGGCGGCCAGGTGCTGGCGCGCTTCCACAGCCTGCTCACTTACACCTTCATCGGCGTGGCACTGGCGATGGTGGCGCTGCTGCTGGGACATGGCGCGCCCGCAAACCTGGTGCCGCTGCTGCCCGCCCAGGGTCCGGTGTGGTGGGAAGGCGCCGCCGCCATTTTCGCCAATTGCGCCTTCCTGTTGTGCGGCTTCCAGGCCGTCAGCCAGGTGGTCGAGGAAAAATCCGCCCGCCTGCCATTTTCCACCCTGTTTCGAATCCTGGTGCTGACCGTTGTCGCCGCCAGCGGCTTTTACTGCGTGGTGGTGCTGGGCACGGCCATCATGATGCCCTGGCAATCATTGCCACCGCACTCTTTGGCGTTTGTCGAGGTGACGCGACTGCTTCCCGGCGGTCAGGTGCTGGTGCCGCTGGTGCTGGTGATCGCCATCCTGTCGCTGCTCAAGACCTGGAACGGCTGCTTCCTGATGGCGTCGCGCACGTTGATCGCCCTGACGCGCGAGGGCCTGATGCCGGCCTGGATGAACAAGGGACATGGCCGCTCCGGCGTGCCGGCGCCCATCGTGCTGGTGATTTTCGCCATCAATGTCGCGGGACTGACCCTGGGCCGGGGTGCGGTGGGCATGCTGGTCGATGCCATCACCATCTCGCTGGTGTTCGGCTATGCCATCTGCTGCATCGGGCTGCCCGTGCTGCGGCGGCGCCAGGGCACGCGCGCCGATGTGGTGACCGCGCCGAACAGCGCCGTCGTTGTCGGCGTGATCGGCGCGGTGGTGATGGCGGTTCTGGCGGTGGTGATGCCGCTGGTCGCGGCGGGCGGCTGGCCGCCGGTGTTCTGGATATTCCCAGCCTGGACGGCCATCGGCACGATCGTGCTGCTGGCGATGCGCCGGACCTGACAAGGAGAATGTCATGCTGACCATGCTTGCCTTCGCTGCTGTCACCGCCCATGCCGGCATTCCCTATGATCCGCCCACCATACCGATCGACAACCCGATCGCGCATGTGGCGCTCAGCGCCGGCAAGCCGGGCGAACTCACCAAGCCGCATGTCCATCTCACCAATCGGGTCATGATCTATTTCCAGGCGGGGACCAACACCATCCGCTATCCCGATGGCAAAGTTGCGCCCGAACATTTCCGCGCCGGCGAGGTGCAATGGAACAACACGATGGGCACCCACACCGCGGAAATCACGGCGGCGGAACCAGTGGACATCGTGCATGTGGAATTGAAGTCGCCGCCCGCGCTGGTGCCCAAGATCAAGCCGCCCGCACTGGATTCGCATTTCAAACGCGAGCTGGAGAACAACCAGGTGCGGGTGCTGCGGCTGCATCTGGGCGCGGGCGAAAAGACCGCGCCATATCAGGAGCCGTTTGAGCGCCTGTTGGTGCCGCTGACGAAATCCGCCCAACTCAAGCCGGGCGAGGTGCAATGGCTGGCGCCGGGCGCGGGTGCCGATGAAAATACCGGCGCGGCGCCTTACGAGGCGATCATCGTGGAATTCAAGAAATAGAAGAGGGAGCTTTCATGATCCGCAGGGTCTTGCTGGCGGCCGCGATCGGCGCCGCCTTGCGGCGGTGAGCACGAGGAAGAGAGAGCGCTTCTAATGGGGGGTAAATGATGCGGAGGTCACCGGAATTCTGGAGTTTCTTCGATGGCGAGGCTGCCCCCAGGCTTGCTTTGCGGGCGAATACATTTCGCAAAATGTTTGAGCACCTGGACCGGCTCGATACGCCAGTCAATATCATTGAAACAGGTTGCGCCCGGATCAAGGATGACTGGTCCGGCGAAGGTCAGAGTACCATTTTATTTGACAGGTACGTTCACCATCATGCCGCGGAGTCGAAGCTGTATTCCGTTGATATCAACAAAGCGGCGACGGATTACGCCGGGACATTTATTGGACCCAAGACGGTTCTGACGAACGATGACAGCGTGAAGTATCTGGCCAAATTGACAGCCGATTTCCTGGCCAGCGGCCAGACCGCAGACCTGGTGTATCTGGATGCCTACGATTTGGACTGGCATCACTGGTATCCGTCCGCTGCGCATCACTTGATGGAGCTGTGTGCGGTGACGCGTATCTTGCGAAAAGATACCCTGGTCGTCGTCGATGACAGTCCAATTTCGGCTCACTTTGTACGCGGAGCCAACAACACCATGAATTTTCTGTCGCCGCCGATTATTGGGGGCAAGGGCCGGCTTGTGGCGGAATTCGCCGCCAGGGTTGGCGCCAAGGTGGAGTTTTCCGAATATCAGGCTGGATGGTCCGGATTTTGATTTGCCTGAACGTGCCGAAAGCGGCGCGATGCGCGACAGGGTCCCGCGCCGCGGTGAGGCGGATCAGCAATCGCCAGCCGGCGATTGCCCGCCGAACGCGCAAACAAAAAAAGTTCAATCCCTGTCGCAGGGCAATAGATTGGATTGGGGAGTCTCAACACCATTTTGAAACCGCGTAGCGGTTTGAAAATGGTGGGCGCGACAGGGATTGAACCTGTGACCCCTCCCGTGTGAAGGGAGTGCTCTCCCGCTGAGCTACGCGCCCGTCCAAGACGGAGGCAGGGCTATAAGGAAGGCCCCCAAGACCGTCAAGCGGGACGGCCAAAAAGCGCGAAATTCCGGGTTTTAAGGCTTCAGGCAACCAGCGGCAGGTCGATCCAGAACCGGGTCTGACGGCCTGGCTCGCTCTCAAAATCGATCCGCCCGCCCTGGGCTTCGACCAAGAGCTTGGCGATAGACAGGCCCAGGCCCGCGCCCGGCACCGAACGGCCCACCGACTCCGAACGGCGGAAGGGCAGGAACACCGCCCCCCGCTCGGCCGCGGGGATGCCGGGGCCGGTATTGGCGATCTCGATGCGGCCAAAGCCGTCGTCCCGCGCATGGGCGCTGACCCGGATGGGCGAAAAATTGTCGCCATACTTGAAGGCATTGGCGATCAGGTTGTTGAGGATCTGAGCCAGCCGCACCGGATCGGCCGTCACCGCCAGCGCGTCCTCGATGTTGTCCACCAGCACGTCCTTGCCGCCCAACGTGGCGTCCAGCCTGATGCCGCTGATGCAGGTCGCCAGGGTGCTGCCGACCGCCACGCGCTCGGCCAGGATGGTCAGGGCGCCGGCTTCGGCGCGGCTCATGTCCAAGAGGTCGTCATGCAGCCGCTGCAGCAGCTCGCCGTTATGGGCGATGATGGCGGCGAATTCCGGCGCCCGCTGCGCCGACAAGGAACCGGATTCCAGCATCGCCGAAAAACCGATGATCGCCGACAAGGGGCTGCGCACTTCGTGGCTGACATGGCTGAGCAGCTGGCTCTTGAAGCGGCTGGCGCGCACCGCGCGGCGATGGCGGCGTTCGGTCATGGCCTGCAGCAGGTCGCGCTGGTTCAAAAGGCCCGCCGCGCGCACGCAGACCAGGCTGCACACCGCCAGGAACAATTGCAGATACTGGATGCGCACCACCGGATCGCTGAAGAATTTTGGCACCGGTTCGGCCAGCACGATGGTGGCGATGATGATCACGGCCGCGCCGGCGCCCAGCACGCGGAACCGGGCGGTCACGAACAGCGCTGCGGGCAGCACCAGGAACTGCAGCGGATAGACGCGCAGCGGAAACACGATCACCGTGACCGCGATCAGCAAACCCACCGCCCCGATCACCAGCGGCAGGCGCTGGCGCAGCCGCAGCTTCTGGATCTGCCGCCAGGAAATGGTCATGCCGATGGGAAAGACGATGCAAAAGCCCAGCACGTCGGCGAACAGCCAGTTGCGTCCCGCCGCAAAGGCATCGTGCGCACCGCCCAGCCAGGTCACCAGCATGGCGGCGCTCGCGCCCACCAGCGGCGGCGCCAGCCCCGCCTTCAGGGCAAAGATGGCCGCCGCGCGGGCATCGGCGAAGCGCAGCGCCCGCACCTTGCCGACCAGCAGCAGGCATACGGACATCTCCAGCGCGTTGGCCAGGCTGTAGCCGACCGTCAACACCATCGAAGACCCGGCGCCGAGCCCGTTGCCGAACAGATCGCCCACAAAGGTCCCCGCCAGCATGAGGCAATAGTCGCGCCAGCCCCGGCCATAGCGCAGCATCAGGCACAGGGCGAAGGCATTGGCCGGCCACATGATGGCGATGGGACTGCCCTGCGGCGTCAGCCGGATGGCGCCAAAGCCGAGCAGGAAGAAACCCACCGCCGCAAGAAGCGTGGCGGCCAGCAATTCCTTGCGAAAAGACGGGGCGACGGCGGGCAGGCGACTCTCCTGTGCGGGACGTGCGGAATAGGCGCCGATTCTCGCTGAAATGTCACGAAAATGCCGCGGAAATCCCCAGAAATCCGCCCAAAATCTGACATTTCAGGAAGGAAATCTTAAGCCCCACCGGCCAATGGTGCGCCCAGCAATTGCCGGGGGCCTTTTGAATGCAGCGCTGCATCGTGATCGCCGATGACGATCCCACCATCATCAGCCTGGTGAAGCTGCGCCTGGGCATGGCCCGCTTCAATGTCATCTCCACCAATGACGCCGTGGCGGCGCTGGCCATGGTGCGCGCGCAGGAGCCGGTGGCGGTGATCCTGGATGTGCAGATGCCCGGCGGCGGCGGCCTGTCGGCGCTCAGCAAGATCAAGTCCGATCCGCGCATGGCCAATCTGCCGGTGATGATGCTGACCGGCGAGCGCAATCCCGAAACTGTGGTGGAAGCGATGACCGGCGGCGCCAGCGATTACATGGTCAAGCCGTTCAATCCCGATGTCTTGCTGGAGCGCGTGTCGCGCCTGGTGAAGTCCAGCGCCATGGTGTGGGGCGCCGTGCCGGCGGCGGTTGCGCCCGGCACGACCTGGGAACTCTAAAGCAGCTTCAGGTCGCGCAAGGCCTGCGGTAAATGCGCGAAATCATCCAGCACCAGGTCGGCGCCAAGGTCTTTGGCCGGCACCGGCGTAAAGCCGTACGACATCAGGATGCAAGGTACCCCCGCGGCGCGGGCGGTGTTCAGGTCGGTGATGGAATCCCCGATCATCACCGCCGGTCCGCCGCCGCAGTCCTCGACCACATCATGGAAGATGCGCGGGTCCGGCTTGGTATAGGTCTTGCGCCCTGCGCCATAGACGGCGGCGAATACGCCTTCCAATTCCAGTTGGGGCAACAACAGGTCGGTCAGACTTTGCGGCTTGTTGGTCAGCACGCCCAGCCGCGCGCCGCCCGCTTTCAGCGATGCCAAGGTCTGCGTCACGCCGGGAAACAGCCGCGTGCCGTCGGCGATATGGGTGGTGTAATGGGCGATGAAGATGTCGGTCAGCGCCGGCATCTGTTCTTCGGTCACGGGCGCCCCACTGGCCTCCATTGCCTGGCCGATCAGCGCATGCGCGCCAAACCCCACCATGTGCCGCAGGTGCCCCAGGTCCAGCAAAGGCCGCTCCCGGGCCGCCAGCACGGCATTGGTCGCCCCCAGAAGGTCGGGGGCGGTGTCGGCCAGGGTGCCGTCCAGGTCGAAAATCAGGGCAGGGGGCAAGGCGCGGGCTTTCGGTAAGGTTTTGCGGCCAGAATCAAGGCAATATAGCGTTGCAAAACGTCATTTCACCTTTTTCCTGACAGAGCCTACCGGAGCATCATGTCGAAGGCTGCAATTGTGCTGGCTGCGGGCCAGGGAACGCGGATGAAATCCGCAGCTCCCAAGGTGCTGCACAAGGTGGCCGGGCTGCCGCTGCTGGGCCATGTCATTGGCGCGCTGCGGGGCGCAGGGGTCGAGCGCATCGTGGTGGTGACTTCGCCCGCCGGCGCCGATGTGCGCGATTACGCCAGGACGATGGGCGCCGACAGCGCCATCCAGGACAAGCAACTGGGCACCGGCCATGCTGCGGCTTGCGCCAAAGACGCGCTGGCGGATTTTTCCGGCACGCTTTTAATCGTCAATGGCGACATGCCGCTGGTCACCGGCGAAGTGATCGCCGACTGCTTGCGCGCGCAGGCGCGCACCGGCCTGGCCATGCTGGCCTTCGAGCCGGACGATCCTGCCGCCTATGGCCGGGTGCTGATGACGCCGGACGGGTTCCTGAACCGCATCGTCGAGTTCAAGGACGCGTCGGACGCCGAACGCTCCATCGGGTTGTGCAACGCCGGCTGCTATGCGGCCGACGCGAAGAAATTCTTCCATTGGGCGTCGGCGCTGAAGAACGACAATGCGCAAAAGGAATATTACCTCACCGACGTGCCCAGCATCGCGCGCACCGACGGCGTCAAATGCGCCATCGCGGTGGCCGACGAAGTTTCGGTCTCCGGCGTCAACAGCCGCGCCGAACTGGCCGATGCCGAACGCAAGTTCCAGGACCGCGTTCGGGGGCGCCTGCTGGCCGATGGCGTCACCATGCAGGCACCCGAGACGGTGTTCTTCGCCCATGACACGGTGGTGGAGAATGACGTGGAGATCGAACCCTTTGTGGTGTTCGGCCCCGGCGTGACGATCAGGACCGGCGCGCGTATCCGCAGCCATTCGCACCTGGAAGGCGCTGCTGTCGCGTCCGGCGCCATCATCGGTCCCTTCGCGCGCCTGCGCCCCGGCGCGGTGATCGGCGAGAACGCCCATATCGGCAATTTCGTGGAAGTGAAGAATGCGGTGATCGGGACGGGGGCCAAGGCCAACCATCTCACCTATCTGGGCGATGCGCGGGTGGGGGCGGGCGCCAATATCGGGGCCGGTACCATCACCTGCAATTATGACGGCTTTACCAAGTCGATCACCGAGATCGGCGCCGGCGCCTTTATCGGTTCGGACACCGCGCTGGTGGCGCCGGTCAAGATCGGTGACGGCGCGATCACGGCCGCTGGCTCGGTTATCACGCAAGATGTGGAAGCCGATGCACTGGCGATTGCGCGCGGGGCGCAGACCCAGAAAGCGGGCTGGGCGAAAGCCTTCCGTGACAAGAAGAAACTGGAGCAGAAATAATGTGCGGCATTGTCGGCATCGCGGGTACGCGCGACGTGGCTCCGGTCATCCTGGAAGCGCTCAAGCGCCTGGAATATCGCGGCTATGACTCGGCGGGCATCGCCACCCTGGATCACGGCGCCATCGATCGCCGCCGCGCGCCGGGCAAGCTCAACATGCTGGGCGCGGTGCTGCAGGACAAGCCGTTGCACGGCCATACCGGCATCGGTCACACCCGCTGGGCGACGCATGGCGCGCCGACCGAGGCCAACGCCCATCCCCATGCCACGGCGCAGGTCGCCATCGTGCACAACGGTATCATCGAGAATTTCCGCGAGCTGAAGGCCGAACTGACCGCCAAGGGCCACAAATTCGAATCCGAAACCGACAGCGAGACCGCCGCCCACCTGGTCACCCAGCTGATGAGCGAGGGGCTTGCGCCTGATGCGGCCGCCAAGAAGGCGGTGGCGCGCCTGACCGGCGCCTATTCCATCGCCATGATCTTCAAGGACCATGACGGCTTGTTGGTCGGCGCGCGCCGCGGCGCGCCGCTGGCGGTGGGCTATGCCGACACCGAAGCCTATATCGGCTCGGACGCTTTCGCGCTGGCGCCTTTCACCAACAAGGTCGCCTATCTGGAAGAGGGCGATGTCGTGGTGATCCGCGGCGCCCAGGTCGCGATCTTCGACGGCGAGGGCCGCCCCGCCAACCGTGAGATCAAGATCACCTCGGCCAGCGCTGCGCTGGTGGACAAGGCCGGCCACAATCATTTCATGGCCAAGGAAATCCATGAGCAGCCCGAAGTGGTGGGCCACACCCTGGCGCATTACCTGGATCCCGCCGGCCCGGACGTGCGCCGCCAGGGCAAGGGCCTGCGCGACGCGCTGGTCAAGGCGTCGCGCCTGACCATCTCGGCCTGCGGCACCGCCTATTACGCCGGCCTGGTCGGCAAATACTGGTTCGAGAAGCTGGCGCGCATGTCGGTGGAAACCGATGTGGCGTCGGAGCTGCGTTACCGCGATCCGGTCTATCCGGAGAATGGCGCGGCTTTGTTCGTGTCCCAGTCGGGCGAAACCGCCGACACTTTGGCCGCGCTGCGCGAAGCCAAGGCCAAGGGCCAGACCACCATCGCGATTGTGAATGTCGCCGAGTCCAGCATCGCGCGCGAAGCCGACATCGTGCTGCCCACCTATGCCGGGCCGGAAATCGGCGTCGCCTCGACCAAGGCCTTCACCTGCCAGCTGGCGGCGCTGGCCTGTTTCGCCATCGCGGCGGCCGAAGCGCGCCGCACCATTTCCAAGGGCGAAGAGAAGAATCTGTGCGCCTCGCTGCTGGAAGCGCCGCGCCACATGGCGGAATTTTTAAAGCAGGAACCGGCGATCAAGATACTGGGCGAGGAAATCGCCAAGGCGCGCGACGTTCTTTATATGGGCCGCGGCGCCAGCTATCCGCTGGCGCTGGAAGGGGCGCTGAAGCTGAAAGAGATCAGCTACATCCATGCCGAAGGCTATGCTGCCGGCGAGATGAAGCATGGTCCCATCGCCCTGATCGACGAAGCGGTGCCGATCATCGTTATCGCCCCGCATGACGCCCATTTCGAGAAGACCATTTCCAACATGCAGGAAGTGATGGCGCGCGGCGGCAAGGTGCTGCTGATTTCCGACAAGGACGGCATCGCCAAGGCCGGCAAGGTGTGGGCCTCGATCGAGGTGCCCACCACCAACAGCTTCATCACCCCGCTGATCTATGCCATCCCGGTGCAGCTGCTGGCTTATTACGCAGCCATCGCAAAAGGCACGGATGTGGATCAGCCACGCAACCTTGCGAAATCTGTTACCGTCGAATAAGCTGCGTCAGATTTTCGGCGTCAGGTTCATGACCATCAGGGTCATGGCTTCGACACCCGTCTTGATGGTCGGCTCCGGTTTGGGTGCGAAATAGGGCGAGTGGTTCCCCGGCACTTCCTCGCCTTTTGCCTTGGCTGCCGCGATGATAGCGGGGTCGGTAGCGCCCAGGATCACCAAGGCGCCCGGAACACCAGCCCGCAGGAATTCCGAAAAATCCTCGCTGGCATAGACAAACGTCTGCGCTTCCTGGCTGTGCTCGCCAAAAGCTTGTTTCAGCACCGGAACCATCCTGTCCACCACCGCCTTGTCGTTGATCACGGCGATTCCGCCGGCTTTGATGGTGACCTGCGGTGGCGGCGCGCCGGCGATGGCGGCGACGCCATTGGCGGTGCGGCGGATGCCGTCATAGATTTTCGTACGCACCGCGTCGTCGGTGGTGCGGATGGTGCCTTCCAGTTGCGCGGTGTCGGGAATGATGTTGCCCACGCTGCCCGCACTGATGCCGCCGATGGTGACGACGCCGAACGCGGCCGGATCTTTTTCCCGGCTGATCACGGTCTGCACATCCTCGACAAAGCGGGCTGCCATGACAACTGGATCAATCGCCCGATTGGGGTAGGCGCCATGCCCGCCGCGTCCCGTGAAAGTGACCGACAAACGGTCGGAACTGGTATAGCCCGCGCCATAACGGTAATAGACGTCGCCCGCGGGCGTGGGATCGTCATGCAGTGCCAGCGCAAAGTCCGGCTTGCCGAAGCGGGTATAAAGGCCGTCATCCAGCATCGCGCGCGCGCCACTGACCAGTTCCTCGGCGGGCTGGCCCACGAACATCAGGGTGCCGCTCCATTTGTCTTTCATCGCCAGCAAGGCCTTGGCCGTGCCCACCCATAACGTCATGTGAATGTCATGCCCGCAGCTATGCATGACAAAGCTTTCGCGGCCGTTCCATGGTTGCTTGGCCTGGCTGGCATAGGGCAGGCCCGTCTTCTCCTGCATCGGCAGGCCATCCAGTTCGGTGCGGACCAGCACGGTGGGACCGGGACCGTTCTTATAGATCGCCACAATGCCGGTCTTGCCCACACCTTCCGTCACGGTGAAGCCCAAAGCGCGCATCTCGCCCGCCAGCTTTGCCGCCGTGCGGGTTTCCTGGAAGCCCAGTTCGGGATGGGCGTGGATGTCCTTGTAGAGCGTATCGAGGTGCGGATAATCGGCGTTGATTTCCGCGACCAGAGCGGGCTTCACCGCCGCGACATCCAGCGCGAGGGCCGGCCCTGCCATTGCGGCAAGCACAGCGATGCCGGCGAGAAAATGCGATCTGACCGTCATATGCGCCCCTGTGATCCCCACCGGTATCAGTATAGTTTCTCGGTACAGGCCGCCACCGGATTTAATGTCATGACCGACCAGAATGCCCTCAAACGCGCTGTCGCCGCCAAGGCTTTGGAATATGTCCAGGACGGCATGAAGCTGGGCCTGGGGTCCGGCTCGACCGCGGAAATCTTTGTCGAGATGCTCGCGCCCCGGGTGCGCGGCGGGGAAAAGCTGCTCTGTGTGCCCACCAGCGAAAAGACCGCCACCCTGGCGCGCAAGCTGGGGCTGACCCTGGCGTCGCTGGACGATCTGGCGCCGCTGGACCTGACCATCGATGGCGCCGACGAGGCCGACCGCAACCTGGACCTGATCAAGGGCGGCGGCGGCATGCTGCTGCGGGAAAAGATCGTCGCGGCCTCGTCGAAGCGCATGCTGGTGATCGCCGACGAAACCAAGCTGGTGGCGCAACTGGGCAAGTATCCGCTGCCGGTGGAAGTGATCGAGTTCGGTCACATCGCCACCGCCCAGCGCCTGGCCGCCGCCTTTGCCGCCCTGGGATAT
>CANCMM010000009.1:0-15387 GCA_947379335.1 Alphaproteobacteria bacterium
GCCCAATGCGCTGGCGGCGGGTTTGGGCGACGGCCGCGATTATCCCTTATGAGCCGCCGCGTTCCCACAGAAGAAGAACGCAAGCTGTTCGAACAGACCTTCAGGGAAGGTCGTCCGATCCGGCCCGCCCCATTCAAGACCGCAGCCAAAAAGAAAACCGTGACCGGCGCCAGCGGCGTCAACGGCGCCACGCAGGACCGGATGCGGCGCGGTTTGCTGGAACCAGATGCGCGCATCGACCTGCATGGCATGACGCAAGGCGCGGCGCACCGCACCCTCTTCACCTGGCTGGCCGCGGCGCATAGCCGGGGCTACCGTCTGGTGCTGGTGATCACCGGCAAGGGCAATCCGAAAAACGACGACAACGCACCCTGGATGATGTCGCCGCACGGCGTCTTGAAACAGATGGTGCCGCGCTGGCTGAACGAACCGGAGCTTGCCGGGTTGATTGCCAAGACCCAGCCGGCCCACGCCAAACATGGCGGAGGCGGCGCGCTGTATGTCTATTTGCGGAAGCGCCAATGAAAGCGTTGAAGTGAAACAGGCGTCTCACACCATCACGGTTTCTACCCGCGGGGCCGGGCTTTACGAATGCACCGATGCGGTGGCGGCGTTCGTGCGGGAATCCAAGATCGCCGAGGGCCTGCTCACCTGCTTCATCCGCCACACCTCGGCCTCGCTGGTGATCCAGGAAAATGCCGATCCGGATGTGCAAAAGGACTTGCAGGAGTTCTTTGCCCATCTGGCCACCAGCGGCCCGCGCTTTCGCCACACCGCCGAAGGCCCCGATGACATGCCCTCGCATATCCGCGCGGCGCTGACGCAAACCAGCATCGGCATCCCGCTGCATAGGGGAAAGCTGGCGCTGGGCACCTGGCAGGGGATTTATGTGTTCGAGCACCGCGACGCGCCGCACCGGCGCGAAGTGACGCTGCACATTATAGGCGCTTAAAGCAGCCCAGCTTTGGCCGCCAGGTCCCTGAGCGACGTCTCAGGCCGTGCGCCATAGTGCGAAATCACTTCCGCCGCCGCCAGTGCGCCAAGTCGGCCGCAATCGGCCAGGCCCTTGCCGTGCGTCAGGCCATAGAGGAAGCCGGCGGCAAACTGGTCGCCCGCGCCAGTGGTGTCGATAACGCGGTTGATCGGCAGCGCGGGAATCTCGTGCACCATGCCCTCCTCGACAATGACGCAGCCCTTGGCCGAGCGGGTGAGGGCGGCGATGCCGCCCCACTTCTTGGCGCCGGCGATCACGCCGTCAAAGTCTTCCGCCTCGAACAGCGCCTTGGACTCGTCCTCATTGGCGAACAGGATGCCGACATCCTTGTCCAGCAGATGCAGGAACTCGTCGCGGAAGCGGCCGACGCAGAAACTGTCGGACAGTGACAGGGCGATGCGCCCGCCCGCGCCCTTTACCGCCGCGATAGCCTTGCGCGAAGCCTGCTTGGCCTGTTCCTCATCCCACAGATAGCCCTCGATATAGAGGATGCGGGCGGCGGCGACCTGCTCTTCGTCCACGTCATCGGGGGTCAATTCGCGGCAGGCGCCCAGATAGGTGCTCATGCTGCGCTGGCCGTCGGGTGTCACCGCGATCAGGCAGCTGGCGGTGGTGGAACCTTCCCGCGTGGCGTGGGTGGTGAAGGTGATGCCTTGCGCCGTCATCGACTTGGCGAAAACCCCGCCCAGCCGGTCGTCGAACACCTTGCCGACATAGACGCCGTTGCCACCCAGCGAGGCCAGGCCCGCCAGGGTGTTGGCGGCGCTGCCGCCCGCCACTTCGTGCAGGCTGCTCATGGTCTGCTGGTTGTCGGCCAGCACCTTCAGCAATTCCCTGGCGCGGAATTCATCGATCAGGGTCATGCCGCCCTTGGCGATGCGATGGTTCAGCAGGAACCGGTCATCCACCGAGGCGATGACGTCCACGATGGCATTGCCCAGACCGGCGACATCATATTGCAGCGTCATGTGAACCTCGAAAATTGGTTGGCCCCGCTTACACGCGTAAAGCGCCTCTAGGCAAGCATTTCGCTTGTGACAGGCACGGCACTGGTGCAGAAGGCGAAGATGATCCGCCGCCTTGCCCTTCTTGTGACCGTGCTGGCCGTTGCCGGTTGCGCCGCCAAGGGCCCCGCCCCACAGACCGCGCCCCAGGCCCGCATTCCGGCGGCGCCGCCGCGCGGCGAACCCGGCCAGTACATGAACATGGCGGCGACCGGCCTCACGGCGGCACTGGGGCGCCCCGCTTTTGTTCGCAAGGACGGCGCCACCGAGATGTGGCGCTATGACGGAGCGGCCTGCCGCGCCTTCTTCTTCCTGTATGGATCGCCGCTGGCGGTGCGCCATGTCGAGACCCTGCCGCATGGGGCGCAGAACGCCGCCGATATCGCCTGCCTTACCGCTTTGCGGTCTTCGCCCGCGAAGACTTCGTAAGGGCCTTCGGCTTTTCGTCCGGCAGTTCCCTGGTCTTGTCCTTGAAGCGGCACAAATCGCGCACCACACAGACCGGACACAGCGGCTTCCTGGCGACGCAAGTGTAGCGCCCGTGCAGGATCAGCCAGTGATGGGCGTGGCTCTTATAGTGATCCGGCACGATCTTCTCGAGCGCCACCTCCACCGCCACCACATCCTTGCCCGGCGCCAGCCCGGTGCGGTTGGAGACGCGGAAGATGTGGGTGTCCACGGCGATGGTCGGCTCGCCGAACGCCACGTTCAACACCACATTGGCGGTCTTGCGCCCGACACCGGGCAATTCTTCCAGCGCGGCGCGATCCTTCGGCACCTGGCCGCCATGCTTCTCGACCAGGATCTTGGCCGCCGCGATGACGTTCCTGGCCTTGCCGCGATACAGCCCGATGGTCTTGATGTGTTCGATCAGGCCGGCTTCACCCAGCGCCAGCATGGCTTCGGGTGTTTTTACCTTCTTGAACAGGGCTTCCGTCGCTTTGTTCACGCCCTTGTCCGTCGCTTGCGCCGACAGCGCCACCGCCACCACCAGGGTGTAAGGATTGACGTAGTTGAGTTCGGTCTTGGGCTCGGGATCCAGCTTCTTCAGCCGCGCGAAAAACCCTTCAGCTTCCGCAGCGCTGAATTTCTTCACAGGCCGAGCACGTCCGTCATGCTGTAAAGACCAGGCTTCTTGCCATGGCCCCAGCGCGCCGCGGTCAGCGCGCCATGGGCAAAGATGGAACGGTCTTCCGCCGAATGGGACAGGGTGATGCGCTCGCCGGTGCCGGCGAAGATTACCGAATGCTCGCCCACCACGGAGCCGCCGCGCAGGGTGGCAAAGCCGATATCGCCGTCCTTGCGTGGCCCCGTATGGCCGTCGCGCGACTTGACCCAGTTCTTCTCCAGCACAGTGCCGCGGCCCTTGGCGGCGGCGTTGCCTAGCAGCAGCGCGGTGCCGGACGGCGCATCCACCTTGTTGCGGTGGTGCATTTCCAGCACCTCGATATCGTAATCGGGCAGGGACCGGGCGGCGCGTTCCGCCAGCGCCGCCAGCAGGTTCACGCCCATGCTCATATTGCCGGACTTCACGATCACGGCATGACGGGCAGCGGCCTGGACGCGCGCCTCGGCCTTGGCATCAAAGCCGGTGGTGCCGATGACATGGACGATGCGCGCCTGGGCCGCCAGGTCCGCCAGCATGGTGGATACCATCGGCGTGGTGAAATCCACCACGGCCTGGGCATGCGCCAGCAGCGGCAGGGGATCGGCGGTCAGCTTGATGCCGTTGGGCTGCATGCCGGCCAGCGTTCCGCTGTCCAGCCCCAGATTGGGATGGCCTTCCATTTCCAGCGCGCCGCACAGGGTCATGCCGTTGCCCTGCGCGATCTCGCGAATGAGCGTGCGTCCCATGCGGCCGGATGCGCCGGTCACGACGATCTTGAGTTCAGACATGACGTCCCCTCTTGGACCCCAAACTACACTTGAGTATCGACGCTTCCGGTCTGGGCGGGCAGTTCTTTTTTTGCAACCGTGACCATGGCGGGGCGCAGGAGCCGCTCGCCGATCATGAAGCCGGACTGCACCACATCCACGATCGAGCCAGGGGCTTTGCCGGCCGCCGGCACTTCGGCGATGGCCTGATGCAGGTTGGGATCAAACTTGCCGTCGCTGGTATCGATCTGCTTGACGCCATAACGCTCAAGCGCCTGGATCAGCTGGCGGTCGGTGGCTTCCACGCCGTCCAACACCGCCTGGACCTGCGGGTCGGCGGCGGCGCGCACTTCGGCGGGCACCGCGGCCAAAGCGCGGGCGAAATTGTCGGCGATGCCCACCATGTCGCGCGCGAACTTGGTCACGGCGTATTGGCTGGCGTCAGTCTTTTCCTTGTCGGCGCGGCGGCGGATATTTTCCACCTCGGCCAGGGCGCGCAGCCGCTGGTCCTTGAGAACCGCCACCTCTTCCTGCAGCGCCGCCAGCACCGCGAACTCGGCGGCATGGGGGTTTTCGGAATCGGGCAATTGCATGGATTCAGGTTCGTCAGTCATCACAGTCTTCCTTGAAGGCGCGTTCTTAAGACTTAAGCGAGCAATCGTCCAATGACTTTGGCGGTATGGTCCACCATGGGGATGATGCGGCCGTAATTCAGCCTTGTGGGCCCCAAAACCCCGATCACCCCCACGATCTTGCCCTGGGCATTGGCATAGGGAGCGGCCACGATTGAGGAACCGGACAGCGAAAACAGCCGGTTCTCCGAGCCGATGAAGATGCGCACCCCCGCGCCGTCCTTGGCCAGTTCCAGAAGCTGGATCAGGTCGGCCTTGCGCTCGATATCCTCGAACAAGGTACGGATGCGGTCCAGGTCGGCCTGCCCCTCCAACTTCTCGTCCAGCAGATTGGCAGCGCCGCGCACGATCAGCACTTTTTCGGGACCGGCCAGGGTGGCCAGGCCCGCGGCCACCACCTTGGCGGTCAGAGTGTCCAGCTCGCGTTTTTCGCCGTCCAGCTCGGCCAGGATCTCGTCGCGGGCAAGGTCGATGGTGCGGCCGCGCAGCCGCGCGCCCAGGTAATTGCTGGCTTCCTGCATGGCCGAAGGCGGCAGTCCGGCGGGCGTGTCGATGACGCGGTTTTCCACCTGGCCGTCTTCGCTGACCATGATGACCATCGCCTTGCCCGGTGCGACGGCGACGAATTCCACATGCTTGAGAGGGCTGTCCTGCTTGGCGGTAATCATCAGGCCGGCGCAGCGCGACAGGCCCGCCAGCGATTGGGTGGCCTGGGTCAGCATGTCTTCGATGCGCTGGCCGCTGCCCGACATGCGCGCCTCGATGGCGATGCGCTCGTCGGGCGCCAGCTCGCCGATTTCCAGCAGCCCGTCGACGAACAGGCGCAGGCCTTTTTCGGTGGGCACGCGGCCGGCACTGGTGTGGGGTGCGTACAGCAGACCCATGGATTCTAAGTCCGCCATCACATTGCGGATCGAGGCCGGGGACAGGGTCAAAGGCAGCCGCTGGGACAGGGTGCGCGAGCCCACCGGCTCGCCCGAAGCCAGAAAGGCTTCCACCAGATGGCGAAAGACCTCCCGGGGCCGGTCGGTAAAGCCTTGCGGCATCAGGAAGGGGGAGCGGGTTTCAAGGCTCAAGCTATTGAAAGTCCTGACAATTCTGTAATCGGTTGCGCAGCGGGGACGGCTGCCTGTAGGTAACGCCTCAACCTAGCAGACCCATATATGAGGCTCCATGCGCCCTTCCAACCGCACATTTGACCAGATGCGCGCCGTTTCCCTGACCCCCGGCTTTTCGCGTCATGCCGAGGGCTCCTGCCTGGTCAAGTTCGGCGACACCCATGTGCTGGTCACCGCCAGCCTTGAGGAAAAGGCGCCGCCCTTTTTGAAGGGCTCGGGCAAGGGCTGGGTGACCGCCGAATACGGCATGCTGCCGCGCTCCACCCATGATCGCATGCGCCGCGAGGCGGCCGCCGGCAAGCAGTCGGGCCGCACCCAGGAAATCCAGCGGCTGGTCGGCCGCAGCTTGCGCGCGGTATGCGACCTGTCGGCGCTGGGCGAACGCCAGATCACCCTGGACTGCGATGTGCTGCAGGCCGATGGCGGCACCCGCACCGCCGCCATCACCGGCGGCTTTGTGGCGCTCAGCCAGTGCGTCGCCTTCATGAAGAAGATCGGCATGGTGAGTGCGCCGGTGATCAAGGATCACGTGGCGGCGATTTCCTGCGGCATCGTCAAGGGCGAAGCGGTTCTTGATCTGGATTACGACGAAGACTCCACTGCCGAGACCGACGCCAATTTCGTGCTGACCGGCGCCGGCGGGCTGGTGGAGATTCAGGGCACCGCGGAAGGCGCCCCCTTCACCGAGGAACAGCTGGTGGCGCTGCTGAAGTTGGCGCGCAAGGGCATCGGCGAATTGGTGATCCTGCAAAAGGACGTACTGGCGTGAGGCTGCCGCGCGGCAGCCATCTGGTCGTCGCCTCGCACAACCAGGGCAAGGTGCGCGAGATCAAGGCGCTGCTGGGACCGCATGGCATCCAGCCAATCAGCGCCGGATCGCTGGGCCTGCCGGAGCCGGAAGAGACCGGGCTGACGTTCGCCGTCAATGCCGAATTAAAAGCGCATGCTTCCGCCAAGGGCAGCGGCCATGCCGCACTGGCCGATGATTCCGGATTGTGCGTGGACGCGCTGGATGGTGCGCCCGGCATCCATTCGGCGCGCTGGGCGGGACCGACCAAGGACTTCCGCATCGCCATGACCCGAATCCATGACGAGTTACGGCACAAAGGTTTGACGACAAGCGCCGCGAAGTTCGTCTGCGCCTTGTGCGTGGCGCTGCCGTCCGGCGATTCCTGCACGTTTGAAGGCGAAGTGCATGGCCGTCTGAGTTTCCCGCCGCGCGGCGATCACGGCTTCGGCTATGATCCCATCTTCATTGCCGACGGCATGGAAGATACCTTTGCGGAAATCGATCCGGCGAAAAAACACGCCATGAGCCATCGTGCGAAGGCGTTCGAGAAGCTGCTGCACTCCGGCATCTTTACGGAGAGTCTGTGAGCTTCGGCGTTTACGTCCACTGGCCCTTCTGCGCCGCCAAGTGTCCTTACTGCGACTTCAACTCCCATGTCCGCACTGCCATCGACGAAGACGGCTGGGTAGACGGCATCGTTGCTGAACTGGATTGGGTGGCGCAGCACCAAACCAAACGGCCGGTGGTCGAAACCATTTTCTTCGGCGGCGGCACACCTTCCCTGATGTCGGGCAAATCGGTCGGGCGGGTGCTGCAGAAGATCGCCGCGCTGTGGCCGATGGCCAACGATCCGGAAATCACCCTGGAAGCCAATCCGGCCAGCGCGGACGCGGCGCGCTTTGCCGATTACCGCGCCGCTGGGGTTAACCGCGTATCGCTGGGCGTGCAGGCGCTGAATGATGCAGACCTGAAGAAGCTTGGCCGCCTGCATGACGTGACCGAAGCCAAGGCCGCGCTGAAACTGGCAATGGCCAATTTCAGCCGGGTTTCACTGGATTTGATCTATGCCCGCCCGGATCAGACCGACGCGGCGTGGCGCGAAGAATTGCAACAGGCGCTGTCCTTCGGCACCGATCATCTGTCGCTCTATCAGCTGACCATCGAGCCGGAAACACCCTACGCCCTGCTGCACAAAAACGGACAGCTGCGGATTCCCGACGAGGACATCGCTGCCGGTCTTTATGAAACGACCCAGGAATTGACGGAGGCCGCGGGGCTTCCCGCCTATGAGATTTCCAACCATGCCCGCCCGGGGCAGGAGAGCCGCCACAATCTGATCTATTGGCGCTATGGCGATTATGCCGGGGTGGGACCGGGCGCGCATGGCCGGGTCAATCTGGGTGGCAACCGCACCGCCACCGCCGCGATCAAATTGCCGGAACGCTGGCACGACACGGTTACAAGGAACGGCCAGGGCTTTGCCGAACAAGTCGCCGTCTCGAACGAGGAAGCGGCGCGCGAACATCTGCTGATGAACCTGCGGCTGGCCGAAGGGCTGGACCTGGCGGGTTACGAACAGCGCTGGGGCGCGCGGCCCGACGCCGCGAAAATCGCTGCGTTGGTGGAGCAAGGCTTCCTGACAATCAACGGCGATGTGCTGACCGCGACGCTCAGCGGGCGCTTGCTGCTCAACCGCGTCATTGAAGAGTTGCTTGTTTAATGGTCGCTCCCGCTCTCGCGGACGCTCCTAGGAATTCCTGCGCTGGAACGTGGTCGGCGCGGGGCTGACCACCACCGGGCCGCTGGCCGTCATCTCCAGCACCGCCAGGCCGCGCTCCGACGTGCCGTCATTGTTGAAGCGGAAGATGCCGTTGACCCCGGCAAAGCCGTTGGGATCGGCAAGCGCGGCCGCCGTGAAGCGATGATAGGGCGCGCCTTGCGACAGCAGCGCCACCAGCGATACCGCATCATAGGCCAGGCTTGCGATCTGCGCCGGGGCGGCGCCGAACGCAGCGCGGTACTTGTCCACGAATTCGGCATCGGCATTGGGCGCGGGCGCGGCATACCAGCTACCCTGAAGGCTGGACTCGCGCGCGATCGCCTTGTCATCATCCCACAATCCGGTGCCCAGCAGCTTGACCTTGTCACGCGTGGCGCCATCCAGCGACAGGGTCGGCGCGATGGCGCGCAGGATCACGCCGCCCTGGGCGATCAGCACCGCATCGGCACCGCTCTTGGCCACCGCGCCAGCCGGCGCCGCCACGGCGCCGGCATTGGGCGCGAAGCTTTCCACATCCACCACCGTGCCGCGCACGGCGGCGACCGATTCACGGAAAGCGCCTTGCGCGACATCGCCATAAGCGGTCTGCGGCACCAGCGCCGCGAACTGGTGATGGCCATTGGCGGCGGCATAAGAGATCACCCGGCGCACTTCATTCTGCGGCAGGAAGCTCAGCAGATAGGCGCCATTGCCCGCGACATTCTTCTCGGTGGAAAAGGCCAGCACCGGCACGGCGCGGTCGCGCGCTATTGGAGCAACCGCCGAAACGGATGGTCCGAACAGCGGGCCGACAATGACTTCGGCGCCCTGCGACAGAAGCTGCTGCGCGGCATCGGCGGCCTTGGGCCCGCCATTGCCTTCATCGGCGGCCATCAAAAGAATGTTGCGGTTGCCGGCGGCGAACATCGCCAGCTCGGCGGCCTTCAGCATCGATCCGGCCAGGGCGCGGGTGCCTGCCGAGCTGCTGGTAAAGGGCAGGATGATTCCCACCCGCACCGGGGTGGCGCCATCGGCCAGGCCGGGCAGGCGCAGATAGCTGGGCTGGTCGCGGTCCAGGGGATTGGCGGCGATGGGCCCCTGGGGCACCACGGTCAGGGGCGCGGGCGGGGGCCCGCTTTCGGGCTTGGGGGTACAGGCGGCTATCGCAACCAACGCCGCAATGGCACAAAAGCGGGACATGAAACGCATCGGGCAATCCTTGTGACGCGCGAATCTAAGCCTTCGGGTAAGCCGGGTAAATCGCCTGTTTTTGTACCGCCCGAACGCGGCGGTTTGGCGGCAGGGCTCTATATTCTGGCGACCCCCATCGGCAATGCCCGCGACATTTCCCTGAGAGCGCTGGAAGTGCTGAAAGGTTGCGACGTCATCGCCGCCGAGGATACCCGCGTCACCGCCAAGCTTCTGTCCATCCATGGCATCTCCCGGCCGCTGATCCCCTACAACGACCATAACGGCCAGCAGATGCGGCCCCAGATCCTGTCCCAGCTGGAACGGGGCGGGGTGGTGGCGCTGGTGTCCGATGCCGGCACGCCCCTGGTGTCCGACCCCGGCTACAAGCTGGTGCGCGAGGCCATTGCCGCGGGGGCCAACATCGTGGCGATCCCCGGTCCCTCGGCCGTGCTGGCGGGACTGACTCTCAGCGGACTGCCGTCCGACCGTTTCCTGTTCGCGGGCTTTTTGCCGTCGCGGTCAGGCGAGCGCAAAAGCGCGCTGGAAGAATTGAAGGGCGTGCGCGCCACTCTGGTGTTTTTTGAATCGGCACAGCGGCTGGCGGAATCGCTGGAGGCGATGGCCGATGTGCTGGGCGACCGGCCCGCCGCCATGACCCGCGAATTGACCAAGATGCATGAGGAAGTGCGCCGCGGCAGTTTGCGCGAGCTGGCGGCGCATTATGAAAAGGCCGGCGCGCCCAAGGGCGAAGTGACGTTGCTGGTGGGTCCGCCGCTGGAAGCCAGCGCTGACGACGCCAAGGTGGATGCCGCCCTGAAAGCGGCGCTGGCTTTCATGCCGGTCAAGGCCGCCGCCGAGATGATCGCCGGGCTGACCGATGGTTCGCGCAAGGCGCTTTATGCCCGCGCGCTGGAATTGAAAGATGACAACTGAACGCCAGCAGGCACATCAGCGCGGTCACATCAGCGAAACGCTGGCGGCCCTGTGGCTGCGGCTGAAGGGCTACCGCATCCTGGCGCGGCGGCTGAAAACCCATGCCGGCGAGATCGACCTGGTGGCGGCCGCCCCGTTCGGCCCGGTCTGTTTTGTCGAGGTCAAGGCGCGGAATCTGGCCCGCACCGCGGCGGAATCGGTGGGGCCGGGGCAGCAGACTCGCATTGCCCGCGCCGCCTCCTTATATCTCGCCAGCCGTCCGGGCCTGGCCCGGCGCGGCAGCCGGTTTGATATTATCGCCATCGCGCCCAATGCTTTTCCCGTGCATCACCGGGATGTGTGGCGGCCGGAAGGTTTTTGAAAAGGTGTGACATGGCATTGACCGTCGCGATCCAGATGGACCCGATCGACAAGATCGACATCAGCGGCAATTCCGATTTTGCCCTGGCGCTGGAAGCGCAAAATCGCGGCCATGCGCTGCTCTATTACGGGCCGCGTGACCTGAGCTTCCGCGACGGCAAGGTGACCGCGCATGTGCGCCCGCTCAACCTGCGCGCGGTGAAGGGCGATCATTTCGCGCTGGGCGATCCCTTCGTCTACGATCTGTCCGCGGCGGATGTGGTGCTGATGCGCCAGGACCCGCCCTTCGACATGGCCTACATCACCGCCACGCATATCCTGGAGCGCATCCATCCCAAGACCCTGGTGGTGAACAATCCCAAGGAAGTGCGCAACGCGCCGGAAAAACTCTTTGTCACCGAATTTGCCGAGTTCATTCCGCCGACCTTGATCACGTCGGACCTGCGCGAAATCCGCAGTTTCCGCGAGGACCACAAGGACATCATCATCAAGCCGCTGTACGGCAATGGCGGCGCCGGCGTCTTCCGGGTCAAGCCGGATGACGAGAATTTCGGCGCCATCATGGAGATGTTCACCCAATTCTACCGCGAGCCGGTGATCGTGCAGCGCTATCTGCCCGAGGTGCGCAAGGGCGACAAGCGCATCATCCTGGTGGACGGCGAGTTTGTCGGCGCCATCAACCGGGTGCCGGCGAGCGGCGAGGCCCGCTCCAACATGCATGTGGGCGGCCGTCCGGAAGCCACCGAGCTGACCCCCCGCGAAAAGGCGATATGCGCTGCGATCGGGCCTGCCCTGAAAAAACGGGGCCTCATCTTCACGGGTATCGACGTGATCGGTGACTATATGACCGAGATCAACGTTACCTCCCCGACCGGCATTCACGAAGTCAGGCGCTTTGGCGGCGCCGACATTGCGGCGCTGGTCTGGGACGCCATTGAAAGAATTCGCAAATGATCACCGTCCGTAAATCCGAAGACCGCGGCAAGGGCCATATCGACTGGCTGGATTCGCGCTTCAGCTTTTCCTTTGGCGACTATTACGACCCGGCGTTTGAAAGCTTCGGGCCGCTGCGCGTCATCAACGAAGACTGGATCAAGGGCGGCGCCGGCTTTCCGCCCCATCCCCATCGCGACATGGAAATCGTCACCTACATCCTGGACGGCGCCATCGCCCACAAGGATTCCACCGGGGGCGGCGGCACCATCCGCCCCGGCGAGATCCAGCGCATGAGCGCCGGCGCTGGGATAGTCCACGCCGAGTTCAACGCCAGCGCCACCGAGACCTGTCATCTGCTGCAGATCTGGATCATGCCGTCCAAGCGCGGCATCCAGCCCGGCTATGAGCAGAAGGCCATCGATGCGGAGGCCGTGCGCAACCATTTCGGCCGCATCGCCGCGCCCGAACCGCGCGAGAATGAAGTGCGCCTGGTGCAGGATGCCGAAATCTGGGTCGCCAAGCTGGACGCCGATGTCGAGGCGATCCATCCTTTGTCGCAAGGCCGCAAGGCCTGGCTGCAGGTGGCCAGGGGCGAAGTGGTGGTGGACGGCGAGGCCCTGAAAGCCGGCGATGCTGCCGCCATTACCGACCAGGCCCAGATCGCGGTGCGTTCGAAAGAAGCGAGTGAAGTGCTTCTCTTCGACCTCGCCTGACTTTTCCCCCTCCGGCTTCGCTGGATCGAGAGCCAGCTACGCCACCTCCCCCATGCAAGCGCGCTGACGCGCGCGCGGGGGAGGGTTACCAGTTCAACTGCGCCATCATGGCGGCATAAAGATTGACGCCGTCCCACAGGTTGCGCAGCCGCAGGTTTTCGTTCGCGGCGTGCTGGTTGTTGTCGTGGTTGCCCAGCGGCAGCCCGATGATCGGCACGTGAAACAGCTCGTCAAACAGATTGATCGGCACGCTCCCGCCCATCATGGGCAGCACGGCGACAGGCCCGCCCGCTGCCTTTTCCGCGGCGGCGATAACGCCCTTGGCGGCGGGACTGGTCATGTCGCTGCGCAGCGCCGGATAGCCGCCGCCCCAGGACAGTTTGATGATGCGCGGGTTGGCCAGGCGCGTCGCCATGTCGGGCGTTTCACGCACGACGGTCCAGCCCTTGGCTTTCAAGAAAGCCTCGACCTTGTCCTGCACGCGCCGGGTCGTCTGGCCGGGCACCAGCCGGAAGTCCACCGACAGCACCGCATCCACCGGAATGGCGTTGTTGGCCTCAGGTCCAACCTGGCCGGAGCGAATGCCGCGAATGTTGATCGACGGGCGCATGGTGCTGGCGGTCAGGCCTTCGCCGCCTTCGGTGCGGGCAATGCCGAATTCCTTTTTCAAACCCTCCTCCACCGGCGGCAGGCGCGCGATGGCGGCCTGTTCGGCGGCGCTCAGGGGCCTGACATCGTCGGCAAAATTGGGAATCACGATGCGGCCTTCGCCGTCGCGCATCTGGGTAATCAGTTCAGCGGCCAT
This sequence comes from Alphaproteobacteria bacterium, assembly GCA_947379335.1. Classification (GTDB taxonomy): domain Bacteria; phylum Pseudomonadota; class Alphaproteobacteria; order Micropepsales; family Micropepsaceae; genus Rhizomicrobium. The sequence goes on from CANCMM010000009.1 coordinate 13,111, forward strand.
GGCGGCCGGGTTGGGCACCCAGTTGCCGTAATGCCCGTCATGCAGGGCGCGCAGCGGGCCATAGATGGTGGCGTCCAGCCCCATGCTGCCGCGAGCGCCGAAATAGATCGTTTGTGTGCGCGACTGGTGCACCGGCCCGTCGCCGATCAGCCAGACATCGGACTGCAGCTCTGCTGCGTGACTCTTGAGGATGCCGTCCAGATGCGCGGAGCTGGCCTCTTCCTCGCCTTCCCACACCACCTTGATATTGACCGATGGTTTGCGATGCAGCGTCTTCAACGCATCGAAAGCGGCCAGAAATGAAATGATGGCGCTCTTGTCGTCGGCGGTGGCGCGGCCGAACAGCCGCCATTCAGGATTGAAGGGCGGCTTGGCCGACTTCCAGTCCAGATCCTTGCCCGCAAGCCCATCGCGCATCACCGGCACAAACGGATCGGATGACCATTGGGTGCGCGTCACCGGCTGGCCGTCATAATGGGCATAGAAAATCGCGGTGCGTTTGGCGCCCGGGCTTTTGAGCAAGCCGTAGATAATCGGCGGCGATCCACCCGCCGACCAGGACGCGGTCGCAAAGCCCCGCGTCTTGAGCTGGCTTTCCAGATATGCACCCGTCGCCGCCAGGCCTTGCGGATCGGCGGCGACGCTTTTCAGGCGGACAAGATCATCCAGCTGGCTGACAATGGCGGCTTCGTGGGCGGCACGATAATCGTTCACCTGCGTGCGCAGATCCGCCGCCGACGCAGGCCCGGCGATCAAGGCCGCCAAAACCCCCGCGATCAGGCCTCTCACTTCTTGGCCGCGATGACGGAAATTTCCACTTTGGCGCCGCGCAGCAGCTTGGCGACCTGAACAAAGGCCCGCGCCGGATAGGGCGGGTGGAAATAAGTGGCATAGACCGCGTTCACCGCCGGAAAGTCATCCACGTCGGTGACATAGACGGTGGCCGACACGACATCGTCCAAGGTCAGGTTCGCGGCCTTCAATTCCAGGGCGATATTGTCGATCACCCGCCTGGTCTGGGCGGTCACGTCCTGCTGGCTATAGTCGATCTTGCCGACGGGATCGAAGGGCAGCGAGCCGGAGACAAACACCAGCTTGCCGCTCTGGATGGCCTGGGAATAAGGCCCGATCGCCTTGGGCGCATCCGGCGATTCCACCAAGGTTTTCTCGGCAAAAGCGGGCGACGCGCAGGCAAGCGTCAAGGCCAGCGCGAGTGTGAATTTGCGCATTGTGGTCCCCCAAAAATTGAAAAGAGAATGATTACTTGGCCAACCCGAAGCGGCTCTTGTAACGGGCATCCATGTCCGAGAGCGGGAAATAGATGAACACGTCGGTGGTGCCGAACTGGCGGTCCACCACAGCGCCGTCGCCGATCATGCAGCCGGCGCGGACATAGCCCTTGAGCAGCGGCGGCAGGCTGCGCAGCGCTTCGCGCGGATCGACGGCATCGGCGGGAAGACGGTTCATGTCCACGAACAGTTCGGGCCGCGCCTTGATCCGCACCTTTTCGGGCATGGGATGATGGTGATGCAGGTAGGACAGCGGCAGCGCCATCTCCGTCACGTCGGTGCCGGGCAGCGAGGCGCAGCCGAACATCACATCGATGTCGAAGCGCGCGACATAAGCCATCAGGCCCTTCCACAAAAGCTGCATGGTGCCGGGGCGCGAGCGATAGCTTTTCAGCACGCAGGAGCGGCCCAGCTCCAGATATTTGGTGTCCGCAGGCATGCCGTTCAGCATTCGCGACAGGTCATATTCGCTGGCGGTATAGAAGCCGCCGGCGCGCTTGGCGTCCTTCTCACGCGTCAGGCGATAGGTGCCGACGACAAGCGGCTGGCCGTCTTCGTCATGGGCATCGCGGTCCACCACCAGCAGGTGGTCGCAGACATCGTCATACTTGTCGAAGTCGCGCCGCTCTTCGCGCATCCTGGGCGAGGGGATGGCGCTCATTTCTTCGTAGAAAACCGAATAGCGCAGGCGCTGGGCCTGTTCGATCTCGTGCTCGGTCTCGGCCAGGCGCACTTCCAGTGCGCCGGAGACGGCCAGTACCGGCCACTGCTCCATGCGACCTTCGAAAGGCCCGGCTTCGTAGATATTGACCACGGTCGTTCCTGTTCGGTGCGGCCAAGTCCCCCCCGACTCACCGCACCCTGGCTCCTGTCAGGGGGATAGACCCCAAATGCGACAGTTTGACAATTTTACCCCATCCGCGGGGCGGCGGGCAATGGATTGTGACAGTGATTAAGCCGGGTTAATGGCGGCTTTTCTATGTTGCCG
>CANCMM010000010.1:0-14556 GCA_947379335.1 Alphaproteobacteria bacterium
TTGTCGGCCAGGAAACGGTACATCGCCGCGCCTTGCGCCGCGGCGGCATCGGCGGCGCGCTGGCGGTCCTGGGCGGCGGCGGCGATCAGCACCGCCTGCACCAGCGCCGCCAGCACCGAACAGGCATAGATTTCCCACAAGGGCAGCGCACCCGGATATGTCAGCCGCGACACGGGCAGATGGCCCAGCGCCTGGACACAAGCCACGATCAGGAGCGCCGCGCCCGCCGCCAAGCCTGCGCGCACCACGGCCGGGCGGCCGCCCGACAGCGCGCCTTCGGCGGGCACCAGCGCGAACCACACCACCAGCGGCGATGCCATCCCGCCGGTCAGCAGCGCCAGATATCCGATCAACGCGGCAAAGCCCGCCAGCCCGATCTGTTCCAGCCGGGCCAGCGGCACAGAGGTCAGTCCCAGGATCGCCAGCACACCCGGCGCAGCCAATCCGGCAAGGGCGATGGCCTCGGCCAGGTCGGGACGGCCCGCCACGCCGAAAAAGGCCAGACCCAGCGCCACGCCCACACTGGCCTTGGCGGCCTGCACCAGCACGAACTGCCGGCGCTGCGTTTTGGGGTCTGAAATGCTGTTTGTGTTAATGGCCATTAAGCTTTGCCGCCTCGCGCAGGCAGTGTCGGTCTCACAGACTTAACGAAACCTGAAGCGTGGCTCCCGCCGTTCAGTTTTCCACAAGGATTGAATTTCAACTGGCTTGGGGGAACCGCGCTTCATTTTCGTGGCAAGAATGCCGCGATTCGGCTGCCAAAGGCGACGCATCCGTCCAATGGTACACAGCGATGTTGTCAGCCCTAACCAATCCGCAAGGCAAACCCAGCATTATGCAGGCTCGAACGGTCGCCAGCACAGGGAATGGCCTTGGTTCAGCACGCGCATTTGGCACACACGCGGGACACCGAAGACGCCGCGGCGCTTCTGGCGGCGCTGGACTGTCTGCGTTGCGCCATCACCATCTTCGACGCTGCCGGCCGGCTGGTGCACGCCAATGCCCATCTCAATTACCTGTTCCGTTCCTTCCCGCCGCACCAAACCCTGGTGGGGCATACTTATGAAGAGCTGATCCGGCTGGAGATCGAGGGCGGCGAGATCGCCGCTTCCGCGCTGGCGGGCGGCGCCCAACCTTTCATCGCGCGGCGACTGCGCCAATTGAAGAAGAATGAATTCGCGCCTTTGGACGTGCCGCTGTCCGGCCACCGGGTGGTGGAGATCAAGGCCCGCCGCGACCCCAGCGGCCGCATCGTGCTGCTGTGGAGCGATGTCACCGCCGCCCGCGCGCAGATGGCGCGGCTGCAGGAAGCGGTCACTCTGTCGGCGGAGGCCTTCGCCTTCTATGACACCAATGACAAGCTGATCCTGGCCAATGAGCTGTACGCCCATCTGTGCGGGGTGAAGACCCTGGACCAGCTCATGGGCAAGACCTTTCCGGAAATCGCCGCCCAGGGCGCCTATAGCGGCCGCATCGTGCTGGACGAAACGCCGGAGCGCTGGCTGGAGCGGCGCCTCAAGAGTCACCAGGACACCGCCGGCGCAACGACCATCCGTACCAGTACGGGCGAAGCCTATCTGGTGCGCGACCGCTCCAGCCCCAGCGGCGGACGGGTGATGATCTTCACCGATGTCACCGACAAGGTGCGCGCCGAAACCGCGCTGGCCGAGCAGGAACATGCCCTTGCCGACGCCAATGCCCAGGCCGAAAAGCAGCAATCCTACCTGGCCGACCTCGCGCACCGGCTGGACCAGACCAGCGCCAGCGTGAACAGCGCCAAGACCACGCTTTTGCGCACCATGGGCCATGAACTGAAGACGCCGCTGAACGCCATCCTGGGCTTTTCAGATTTGATGGCGACGCTTGCCGAAAACATGACGCCCGCCCAGATCCGCGAATATGCCGGGCTGGTGCACCAGGGCGGTGACAACCTGCTCAAGATGATCAACCAGATCATGGACCTGACCAAGATCTCGGCCGGCCGCTATGACCTGCGCCTGACGCCGATGGATGCAGGCGGGGTGCTGTGGATGACGCGCGAGGTCTTCCTGTCGCGGGCCACGGCGCGCGGCATCGAGATTGATGCCGACCGCTGCCCGGTGGGTCTGATGGTCCAGGCCGATGAAACGGTCTTCACCGCCATGATGCATGCGTTGATGGAGAATGCCGTCAGCTTCACCACCGGCAACAGGATCACCCTGTCGGCCGGCGCCACCGAAGCGGGCATCACGGTCACTGTGGAAGACAATGGCGACGGCGTAGCGGCGGACGACCTGGCCCGCATCCTGGAACCGTTCGAACATGCCGGCCGCAGCGAAGGCGCCCATCACACCAAGGGCGCAGGGCTGGGCCTCACGCTCATCAAGGCTTTTGCCGAACTGCATGGCGGTGTCCTGGAACTGGACAGCCGCCCTGGTGAAGGCTTCCGCGCCACGGTGCTGCTGCCGCCGGCGCCGCTTCCCGCCGCCTCTTAAACAGCAGGTCGCACGCGTTGCCACGCTGACGCCAGCAACCCTCGCTCCGCTCGGCCGGGCGATGCTCCCGGCCCCAATTTCGCCCCGGATATAAAGCCTTTTCAGCGAAAGGCGCCCCGCGCGGCCCGCAGATTAACGTCAATTCAAATTTTCGGAAAATTTTAAGTACATCTGATTCAAACACGCCGCGCTTTTGAATCGAAGCGAAACGTTCCCGGCAGCCTTGCGTTATCGCTGGCATGAAGAACGGCCAGTTAGTTTCAAATTTAAAGAAACAACTAAGCGCCCGGCAAAGGGGTGCACGCAATGCTGCTCGTGTGGAAACACCGAAGGGCATGTCATGATTTTCCGGGCTGTATTTTGGATCGGTCTTGTGTCGTTGTTGACGCCGCATGAGCCCGATCTTGGCCTGGGACGCCCGGGCGCCGGCACACTGCTAACCTCCCCCGCCATGATCCAGTCCGCCGCTAGCGGTCTCTCGCGGATGGGCACGGATTGTGGTTCAGCATGTGCCGGCGGCCTCGGCATCCTTTCGGTGTTCCACCTCAATTCCGACAGCCGCGTGGCCGAGGGTCTGGCCGACGTAAAGGCCCAGATCAGGGCCGATCAGCAAGCCCGCGCCGCGCGCGCCCGGCCCATCTAGTACCCGAAGGATTGCCCAGACTGCATAAGGGCCGGGCGCGCAAGCGTCCGGCCCTTATGTCATTTAAAGCCCGCGCGGGCGTCCGCCATTGCCGGGATTCTGATCCGGAACGGGACCGCTGGGTATCACCCCCGGCAGGTTGCCGCCGGAATAGCCGCTGCTGCGGCAGGCGCGGATGCCGCGGTCCCAGCCGACATGATAGGCGCGGTTGCTCTCATACTGCTTGTCGTCGCGCACGATGGTGTCGTCATGGCGCTTGTTGGCGTCGGGGCCATACGCACTATTGCAGCCATCCTGGTAGCCGACCTTGTAGTCCGGCGACTTGCGCAGCTTCTGTATCTCCTTGTTCTGGAACAGGCCACAGGCCGTCAGCGGCAACAGCAACGCCAACAGCAATAACCTCCTCCCCTGCGCGCGCGTTAGCGCGCTTGCATGGGGGAGGTGGCTGGTCCGTAGCGACAGCGTGCGGACGGCTCTCGAACCAGCGAAGGCCGGAGGGGAAATGGGGCGCATGGCTACCTTCGAATTAACCAGTCCTTTTTACCCCGGTTTAAAACCAAAAGGCGCAAATTCTCGCTTCTCGGGAGCGCTTTCATGGAACGGACGGATTTCTCGCAACATCGTGTGCTGCTGGTGGGCCCCAAGACCCATACCCTGCAGTTGTTGCGATCGGTCATGAACATTTCCGGCGTCGGCAAGATCATCCATGTCGAGGAAGGCCGCCGCGCCCTGGAATTGCTGGGCATGGATCATTTTCATGCCGTGTTCTACGACGAGCGGATGAACAAGGCCCATGAACGGCCATTCCTGGTGGCGGCGCGGCGCGACGAAGCCATGCTCAATCCCATGCTGCCCATTTTCGAATTCCAGGAACGCGCCCGCCGCCGCAACGTGGAAAAGGCGCGCGACCTGGGCATCACCGATGTGCTGACCGTACCGATCAGCCCCAAGACCCTGGTGACCAAGCTGCAGGTGGCGACCCATTCGCCGCGGCCCTTCATCGTATCCAACGAATTTTTCGGCCCCGACCGGCGCGCCAAGGCGCGGCCCGCCTATTACGGCTCGGACCGCCGCAAGCGCCTCGCCAAGAAAACCAAGGTCGACTTCACCGCGATTTGACTTATCCCCTCCGGCCTTCGCTCGCCCCGCGCGCGTAGCGCGCAGGTATCTAAGGGGCGCTCCGCGCCCGAGGGCAAGCTACCTCCCCCATGCAAGCGCGCCAACGCGCGCGCGGGGAGGATTAGCGGCAAAGCTTGGTGATGCTCAGGGTCTGCCGGGTGCGCAGGTCCAGCTCGGCATTGGCGCAGAGCGGCGCGGTGATGCCGCGCGCTTCATCCTCGCGATGCTGGAAGCGCAAGCTTACGGCCAGCAGCGCCAGGTTCCAGTCCTGGAATTCGCGGTTCATCACCGGGCTGTCGGCGCCCAGCCGCGCGGCGTCGCGGAAATAGGGCTCGGCATCGGCCACATGTTCCTGTTCCAGCAGATACAAGCCCCGGAACATATGGGCGCGCGGATCCTTGGGATACTTGTCCACCAGGGTCAGGCTGTCGGCCTTCATGGCTTCGACATCCTTGGGCATCTGCTCGGGCGGGATATAATCCATGCCGCCCTTGGCATATTGCACATAGGTGTTGCCCGACACCGCGAAGGCGGTCGTCATCAATGCGACCCAAAGCCCGGCGATGGTTGCGGCGACCGAGCGGCCGGGCAGATGATCTTCTTCATCGTTCCAGGCGATCAGGATGATGAAGGCCAGCACCGCGCCCGCCATGCAGCCGCCCAGATGGGCATTGACGTCGGTGACCGAGCCACCATGCGCCACCGCCGGCATCAGGGCCGGAAACAGCGAGCCGCCCGCCACCCGGCGCATCAAGTTTGGACGGGGGGCGCCGGCATGGAAACTGAGAGTGAACAGCGCCGCCAGGGTGGCCATGATGGCGCCCGAAGCACCCACTGACAGCGCGTCGGGCGCATTCAGCATGGTGGACAGCACCGCGCCCGCGAAGCCGCCGGTGAAGTAGATCGCGGCGAACCAGCCGATGCCGACCATCGGCTCCAGCAGGAAGCCCACGATCAAAAGGGTGATGAGATTGCCGATCAGGTGGTCGGGCGAGCCATGCAGGGTGGTGGCGGTGAACAGGCGCCACCATTCGCCCTGATCCAGCACCTGGATGCGATCGGACGCGCCCATCGCCAAAAGGGTGAAATGGCCGGGCGAATAAGTGCCCATCCGGTCGGTGGCGGCCCGCAATTCGCTCAGGAAACGCGCCACCAAAATGGCGCTGACGGTGAGGGTGAACCAAGGAATGCGGGCCAGCAGCCGCGCCACAAGACCGGGCGGGGCCTTGGCTTCCGGCGCGGCATCGGGCGCAGCGCGGCGGGCCGCGACCGGCGGGATCCGGGCGGCGGCGCGTTTTCCAAATGTTGCAGACAAAAAACCCCCACGGCCCGGTGAGCCGTGAGGATAGGCCATTCTGGCTTTCCACCCGGTAAAGCCGAAGCGTTAAAAGCCGGGAAACTCTATTCCGCAGCGGCCCTGACCGCGTGGTCTTCCTTGGTCAGGTTCTCGGCCGCGAAATCCCAGTTCAGGATCTTGCCCAGGACGCTTTCCAGGTATTTGGGCCGCGCATTCTGGTAGTCGAGATAATAGGCATGCTCCCACACATCCACGGTGAGCAGACAATTGATGCCCTTGGCCATCGGGGTTTCAGCGTTGGCGGTTTTCTCGATCGCAAGCTTGCCGCCCTTGCTGACCAGCCAGGCCCAACCGGACCCGAACTGGGTCTTGCCGGCTTCGGCGAGTTGGGCGATCAGCGTGTCCTTGCTGCCGAACGCCGCGGTGATGGCGCTGTCCAGTTCGCCGCCGGCTTCGGTCCTAGACGGTGTCAGGCTGCGCCAGTAGAAATCGTGATTCCACGCCTGCGCGGCATTGTTGAAGATCTGCTTGTCCTTGGCTTCGGAGGCGCCGGCGGTCTTGCGCACGATCTCTTCCAGCTTCAGTTGCGCATACGGCGTGCCGTCCACCAGCTTGTTGAGCGTGTCCACATAGGTCTGGTGATGCTTGTGATAGTGAAACTTGATGGTCTGCGCGGAAATGGTGGGGGCCAGGGCGTCTTCGTCCCAGGGCAACGGGGCAAGTTTAAAGGGGGCGGGCATGGGCTACTCCTTGCGATACGATATCGGATTTCCCGTTAACGCATGGGGCCGAAAAAAGCTCCGCCAGCGCCAGATGTCACAGTCGCGATGCATCAACGCAACATAATGTTGGCGCGAGGAATTTTGTGACGTGAGCAGGAGCGTCGAGCGACGTGTACAAGAGTACACGAGCGATGGCGCGACGCCCTCACGGCGCAAAAGGACCGCGCCAAGACAATTCGTGATGTCTGTAACCCAATTGTCATTCGACATTCGCGCCCGCGTCGCGCAAAACATCGAACAAGCGGGAGATATTGTTCAGAGCTTTTCGGAGAACAACATGCCTGCATATGAAATCTGCTACCTCGATGAGACCGGCGCCCTCACCTACAAATTTTCCGCCACCTGCGATGATGACCAGCGCGCCAAGATCCTGGCACATGCCATGAAGCTGCCCAGCGCCAAGAAACTGGAAGTGTGGGCCGGCGAGGCGCTGATCTACACCCGTCCCAGCACAGTGCTGGAACATCACATGCTGCGGGCGAGCTGAAAGCTAGATCAGCTTCTCCGACCTCACCCAGTCCAGCGTCTTGTCCAGGGCGCGGGTCAGGCGGTCGAACATCTCGTGGATCTCCGGTTCGCTGATCACCAGCGGCGGGCACAGCGCGATACGGTCGTGCAGCAGGGCGCGCACGATGATGCCCTCGTCCTGGCAGATCTGGCTGCACTTGGCGCCCACGCCCCTGGCCGGCTCGAAATTGCGCTTGGTCTTCTTGTCCGGCGTCAGTTCGACGGCGCCGATCAGGCCCACGCCATTGGCCTCGCCCACCAGCGGGTGATCGCCCAGCGCCTTCAGCCGCCGTTCGAAGACGGGCGCCACTTTGCGGACATGGCCGAAGGTGTCGCGGCGCTCGTAGATCTCCAGCGTCTTTAACGCCACCGCAGCGGCCACCGGATGGGCGCTGTAGGTAAAGGCGTGCCACAGCCCGCCGATGCGGGTGGCTTCGGCCTCGATGATCTCCACCAGTTCCGGCGACAGCAGCACCGCCGAGATCGGCAGATAGGCCGATGACAGCGCCTTGGCGATGGACATGGAGTCGGGCTGGTAGTTGTAGGTCTGGCAGCCAAAGGCGTTGCCGGTGCGGCCAAAGCCGCAGATCACTTCATCGTCCACCAGGAAGATGCCGTACTTGTCCAGGATCGGCGTGATCGCTTCGAAGTAACCCTTTGGCGGCACCATCGCCCCGCCCGCGCCCATCACCGCTTCCACGAACATGGCGCAGATCGCGTCGGGACCTTCGCGCAGGATGGTGGCTTCGAGGTCGGCGGCCAGGCGGGCGGAATACTGCTCCTCGCTCTCGCCATCGCGCGCGCCGCGATAGTAATGGGGACATTCCACCCGCACCGTGAAATCGAATGGCAGGTCGAAGCTTTTGTGGAATGCGTCCAGCCCCGTCAGGCTGGCGCTGGCAAGCGTGACGCCATGATAGGCCTTGTTGCGGGCGATGATCTTCTTGCGTCCGGTCTGGCCGCGCGCATTGGCGGCGTACCACATCAGCTTGATCTGGCTGTCATTGGCCTCCGACCCCGAATTGGCGAAGAACACTTTGCCCACCGGCATGGGCGCCATCTCTTTGAGCTTTTCCGACAGCGCAATGGCCGGCTCATGACTCTTGCCACCGAATATGTGGGCGAAGGAAAGCTTGCGCATCTGCTCGGCGGCGGTCTGGACCAGTTCTTCCTCGCCCCAGCCCAGCGCGGTGCACCACAACCCGCCCATCGCTTCCAGGTAATCCTTGCCGTCGGCGCCATACAGGAAGACGCCTTTGCCGCGATCGATCACCAGCGGCCCGGTCTGGCGCAGCACCGTGAGGTTGGTGAAGGGATGCAGCAGGCTCGCCATGTCGCGGGTCTGTGTATTGGAAAGGACGGGATTGGACATCGGACGCTCTCACTATCGCGGCGCGGGGAATCTACCTTATGATGGGCGCAATTGAACGCCCATTCCCGGATTTCTGACATGCGTTTGCAACTGATGGCCGCACGCGGCGCGCTGACCAGCCTGGTCCTGGCCGTTCTGGCGGGCATTGGCGCGGTGGCGTGTGTGCGGCTGGGGATTTTCACCGACACCGGCGGCCGCACCGTCATGATCCTGGCCACCGGGCTTGGCCTTTTGGCACTGGGGCTGGCGCTGGTGTGGCTGAAACAGGCGCTGACCCGCAACGCCGGAGACGGCAAGCGCCTGGGGCTGATCGCGCTCGCCGGGTCGCTGATCTTCCTCTACCACCCGCTGAGTTACGTCTATTACGGCTTTACGGCGCTGCCCATCCACGATGCCACCACCGATCCGGAAGACCCGCCCCAGTTCGTGGCGCTGGCAAAAATCCAGCCCGCCAATGATCGGGTGTTCGATGCCCAGCGCAAGATCACTTACAAGGGCGAGCAGGTCACCATCGCCTACGCCCTGCATGAGAAATATCCAACCCTGACCAAGCCGCATGCCGGCTTGCTGGTGTCGCCGCAGAAAGCCTATTGGCGCGCTCATGCCGCGGTGGAGAAGCTGGGCTGGACCATTGTCGATGCCAGCGAGAAGGATCTGCGCATCGAGGCTACCGACAAGAGCCTGTGGTTCGGGCGCATCAGCGACATCGTCATTCGCGTGCGCCAGGCCGGCACCATCGGCAGCCGCATCGACCTGCGTTCGGAAAGCCGCGACGGCACTCTCGACCATGGCCGCAACGCCGCGCGGCTGAAGGCCTTCTTCACCCGGTTCCACTTCTGATCCAGCGTCCGCCCGCTTCGATCACCAGGCCGCGCTTCTTCAGATAGTCCAGATGCGCGCGGGTTTGCAGTGCCGCCGCGCCGCGCAGGGCGGTGTCGATGCCGGGATAAAGTTTTTCCACGATTGCCGAAATCGCAGCGCCGCCTTTCAGTGCTTCCAGGATTTGCACCTCACGCAATCGGCGATGGGCGATGAGTTGCTCCAGCCAAAGGCGCGGCTGCGGAATCGGCGAACCGTGGGTGGGATAGAAAATCGCATCATCCCGCATGCTGAGCTTTTCCAGGCTGGCGAGATATTGGCCCATGTCGCCATCGGGCGGCGCGATCACGCTGGTGGACCAGCCCATCACATGATCGCCGCTGAACAGTGCCTTTTCCTGTGCCAGCGCAAAGCACACATGGTTCGCGGTATGTCCCGGCGTGGCCACGCATGTTATGTCGAACCCATCGCCGGCGATGGGTCCGCCGTCCGTCACGATCACGTCCGGCACAAAGTCGTGGTCATGCGCCTCGTCGGCGGCGCCTTCGCCGGCACCGGCCGGCGCGGCGGGCGCCAGTGCATAGGTTTTTGCTCCGGACCATTGCTGCAATGGCGCGGCCCCGGGCGAGTGGTCGCGGTGGGTGTGGGTGATCAGGATATGGCTGAGCCTGCGCCCCGCCAATACGCGCTGCAGGGCCTGGACATGCGACGGGATCAGCGGCCCCGGATCCACCACCGCCGCATCGGCGCCCGCGCCAATCAGGTACGTGCCGGTGCCCTTGAAGGTGAACGGCCCCGGATTGGGGGCCAGAATCCGCGACACCAGGGGCGACAGCCGCACCTCCAGGCCGGTGGGCGCGTCCAGTGAGCGATCGAAATTCACGCTTTGTTAACCCGGAAAATCCCCGGCAAAGGTACGCCTTTTCCATTCGCGGTAAAGCAGTCCTTAATCGGGAACCGGCCATGCTCCGGCATTATTTCGGAACGGAGCATTTTCAGTGGCCAATGATCGTTCGGTCCGGTTTCTCAGCGCGCTTGGCGGTGCCTCCACCAGCCGGGTGCTGAATCTTTTCCGCATTGCAGCCGATAATGCAGAAAATCCCGAGCATCTGGAAAAGCCGCTGTTCGTCTCGCCCATCATCAACAAGGCCTTCCTGCTCAAGCATCGCACCCGCGCCGATGAAACCTATCTGTTCTCCAGCCCCCGCTCAGTGGCGACCAAGATCATCATTCCCTTCGACTCGACGGATTTGCGCGCCGGCGGCCGCTCGCTGTTCGTCGACCAGCGCGGCTATACCGAGGCGCTGCGCGAGGCGGGCAACTACCGCGACGACGCGCTGGAGCGCGACATGTCGGTGCTGCGCATGCTGAACGCAGTGCCCAGCCTGGACCCGTTCCTGCTGCGCGAACATCTGCGCATGAACAAGATCGAAGTTTCGCCGAGCTATTTCGCCATCTCCGAAGGCGACCAGGAGCGGATGCACACTTTCGTCAGCCAGGAAATGTCCAAGCTGATCGCGCTGGCGGGCGGCGACAGCAGCTCGTCGGGGCGCCTTGTGTCGGCCATGTTGTCCAACGAGATCGACGAAAAGCTGGAGCCGCTGCGCCTGACATTAGGCCTGACCGGCAACGACTTCCGCGAAGGCGTGTTCAGCTGGCGGGGCTTTCTCTATTACAAATGGTCGATGGCCAGCTTCTGGCCCGACGTGATGGGCGTGCTGCGCGAGATCAACACCATTCAGCCCTTTGGCGGCACGACGCCGGAACAGAAGGTCTATCTGACGGCTGCGCGCCGCAACATTATCTCGATGGTGCGCGACAACGGTACGCACGTGAACAAGGCACTAAGCATCTATGACGCCTCGTTCGCCGACCTGGTGGAGAAACAGACACCCAAGACCTTCCGCGACTTCCTGCTGAGCGCGCCCTACATGTTCCTGGAGCTGGGCGAGAAGCTGGGCGCTATCTCCCATATCGTCAGCTTCTGGCGCTACCGCTTCCCGCCGGGCGGCCCCACCTATATCGACGCCGACGAACTGGCCGCGATCTTCCAGGACTTCTCCTGCGGCTTCGGCGAAAAGCTGCAGAGCGAAAGCTCGATCATCAAGAAGCCTGTGGTGATTGACACGACCGCGGCCTAGGTCTTGCCTCCTCCCCTGCGGAGGAAAATTTGCGCACATTCGAAATCATCGCCAGCCTGCTGTTGGCCGTGATCCCGTCCTGAAAGTGATCGGGATGGTGGTCAAGTTCGCCCTGATCGCCGCCGTGCTGGGTTTTGTCGCGGGTCTGCTCCTGGCCCGCAGCTTTCGGCGTCCCAACTAGGGAACTTTTGGGGTAAGGTGGCGTTACCACCGCATTCGCCCCCAAAAGGAACTATTCGCAAATGCTCAAGTCATTGACCCGGCTGGCTTCCATCGCCGCCCTGACAACCCTTTCCTTCGCCCTTCCCGCCCAGGCCTCCGAAAAAGGCGAGGTCCTGCGCAACGCCAATGAGGTCGTGAACGACCTGCGCCATGACCCGGCCTTCGGCACTGCCCGCAACATGCTGCAGGGTGCCGAGGCGATCTACATCGTGCCCAAGCTGGTCAAGGCCGGCTTCATCTTCGGCGCCGAAGGCGGCGAGGGTGTTTTGTTGCACCGCACCGGCCGCGGCTGGAGCACCCCGCGTTTCTACGACATGGGTTCGGCCAGCTTCGGTCTGCAGATCGGCCTGGAACAGGCCAAGCTGGTGTTCATCATCAATTCCAAGCGCGCCCTGCGCGGCATTGAAAAAGGCGAGCTGAAACTGGGCGCGGGCGCGGGCATCACCGTCGTCACCCTGTCCAGCGCCGCCGAAGGCGCCACCACCACCCATGGCGGCGACATGGTGGTCTGGGCCTCGGGCACCGGCGCCTATGGCGGCCTGACCTTCAACGGCACCGTCATCAAGCAGGACAAGGACATGAACGCGGTCCCGGCCACCGGCCCGGAAGCCCAGGCCCTGCGCAGAAACCTCGCTTCCATCTGGTAAAGCCTCCCAATCGGAGTAAGCTTTGGGGCGCATGGGGATACCCCCTGCGCCCCAATTCTTTGAGACCCAAAAGGAACCCCCATGAAGAAACTGATCATGCTGGCCGGCGCTGCCGCCCTGCTCGCCACCCCCGCCTTCGCCGACCTGGCCGGCGAACTGTCCACCGCCCAGACCCATGCCGGCATGGCCTCCAGCCAGGCCGACATCGCCATGGCGCAAAAGCATCTGCAGCACGCCGTGAACTGCCTGGTCGGCCCGATGGGCGCCGGCTTCGACGCCGCCGCCGGCAATCCCTGCGGCAAGGCTGGCGCGGGCGCCATCGTTGACAGCACCGACGCCGCCCAGAAGGCCAAGCTGACCACCATCGCTGCTTCCGCCAAGACCGGCGTCGGCTCGACCGACCTGGCCACCGTGCAGAAGGCCGCCAAGGACACCGCTGACGCCGTGGGTGCCGCCAAGTAATTCGGTTTACAGAAATGAAAAAGGGCCGCTCCGATGGGGCGGCCCTTTTGTTTTAGTGCTGCGGTTTCTCGGCTCTGTTGCCGATCCAGTCCATGGCCGCAAACAGCAAGCCTGACACCACGAAGGTCAGGTGCAGCATCAGCATCCAGCGCAGCTTGGGCTCGTCCAGATGCGCGCCTTCCTCGGTCAAAGTCATAAAGGCGCGCAGCAGCGAGATGGCGGAGATCGCCACGATCGAGCCGATCAGCTTCATCTTGAGCCCTGAGAAATCCAGCGTGCCCATCCAGCTGGGACGATCCTCGGCATTCTCGGTGTTGATCTTGGAGACGAAATTCTCGTAGCCGGAGAAGATCACGATCACCACCAAATTGCCGGCCAAGGACAGGTCGATCATTCCCAGCACCGCCAAGATCACCTTTTCAGGATCTACCGCCGACAGGTTCATCGCCTCGGGGAAGGCATGGATCAGTTCGGCCACGAAGGCGGCCAGCAGCATCACCAGCGACGCCACCATGCCCAGGTAGAAGGGCGCCAGCAGCCAGCGCGACTTGAACAGGGTCTGTTCCAGGGCGGCCTCTAACTTGTTGCGTTGATGCATGTTTCGTCCCCTTTGAATGTGAGTTTCATAGTCAGAAATCAGGCCGAAAACGAGGCGAAAACCCTGCAAAAGCCCCACGGCGCTCCTATATTACCGCCATGGCCCACAATAACGGCATGGTTCCCCGCTCCAAGAAGACGCGTGCTCCAAAGGGCATGCCGGACAACGCCGCCAAGTTCCAGGCGGCGGTGGACAAGATGCCCCTGGCGATGGGTACGGCCGCGCCTGCCGAAGACGCCATCGACCCGGCCTATGTCACGGTGCCGATCAGCGAGTTCGTACCCCATCGCCCGGCGCGGCCCCCAAAGTCCGAGGGCGGCAAGACGTTCAAGCTGGTCAGCGACTATCAGCCGGCCGGCGACCAGCGCACCGCCATCCCGGAACTGGTGGCGGGGGTCAACGCCGCCGAACGCGACCAGGTGCTGCTGGGTGTCACCGGCTCGGGCAAGACCTTCACCATGGCCAAGATCATCGAGGCGACCCAGCGCCCCGCCCTGATCCTTGCGCCCAACAAGACATTGGCGGCGCAGCTCTACAGCGAGTTCAAGACATTCTTCCCCGAAAACGCGGTGGAGTATTTCGTCAGCTATTACGATTACTACCAGCCCGAAGCGTATATCCCGCGCACCGACACCTATATCGAAAAGGATTCCTCGCTGAACGAGGAGATCGACCGCATGCGCCATTCGGCGACGCGGGCGATCCTGGAACGCGACGACGTCATCATCGTGGCGTCGGTGTCGTGCATCTACGGCATCGGCTCGGTCGAGACCTCTTCGGGCACTGCCGTGGGCATCGCGCGCGGCGACAGAATAGACCGCAACGCCGCCATCCAGAGCCTGGTGGCGCTGCAATACCGCCGCAACGACGACAATTTCACCCGCGGCGCCTTCCGGGTGCGCGGCGACACGATCGACATCTTCCCGGCGCACCAGGAAGACCGCGCCTGGCGCGTCGAACTGTTCGGCGACACCGTCGACAACATCACCGAGTTCGATCCCCTGACCGGCCACAAGGCCGGCGTGCTGGATGCGATCAAGGTCTATGCCAATTCGCATTACGTGACGCCCCGGCCCACGCTGCAGCAGGCGATGAAGGGCATCAAGGCGGAGCTGATCACCACCCTGGCCGACTTCCGCGCACGCGGAAAATTGCTGGAGGCCCAGCGCCTGGAACAGCGCTGCACCTTCGACCTGGAGATGATCGAGGCCACCGGCAGCTGCGCCGGCATCGAGAATTATTCGCGCTGGCTGACGGGCCGCAAGGCCGGCGAGCCGCCGCCCACCCTGTTCGAATACCTGCCCGACAATGCGCTGGTGTTCGCCGACGAAAGCCATGTCAGCGTGCCGCAGATCGGGGCGATGTACAAAGGCGACTATCGCCGCAAGTTCACGCTTGCCGAATACGGTTTCCGCCTGCCCAGCTGCATCGACAACCGCCCCCTGAAGTTCGACGAATGGGACGTGATGCGGC
>CANCMM010000011.1:0-14504 GCA_947379335.1 Alphaproteobacteria bacterium
CATCGCTTCCAGCACCGTGTCCGATCCCGACTGCACTGGCAGGTGCAGATAGGGCATCAGCTTGGGATTGTCGCCATGCGCCGCGATCAGGTCATCACCCATGTCGCGGGGATGGCTGGTGGTGTAGCGGATGCGGTCGATGCCTCCGATATCCGCCAGCGCGTCGCACAATTTGGCCAAGCTCCAATTCTTATTATCCGTAGAGGGGCCGTCATAGGCATTGACGTTCTGGCCCAGCAGCACGACTTCGCGCGCGCCCTTGTCTGCCAGCTGCCGCGCCTCGCGCAGGATGGCCTCGGCGGGGCGCGACTGTTCGGAGCCGCGCGTATACGGCACCACGCAGAAGGTACAGAACTTGTCGCAGCCTTCCTGCACCGTGAGGAACGCGCTGATGGTGGTGTTGGTGGGCGCCGGCAGGGAATCGAATTTTTCCAGCGCCGGGAAATCGGTTTCCAGCGCATGGCCACCGGCGCGGGCGGTGCGCGCGATCATCTCCGGCAGGCGATGGTAGGATTGCGGCCCCACCACCAGATCCACCGCCGGTTCGCGCGCCACGATCTCTGCGCCTTCGGCCTGGCCGACACAGCCGGCTACCGCCAGCACCATGCGCTCGCCGTTTTTGGCTTTCCTGGCTTTCAAACCGCGCAAGCGGCCCAGCTCGGAATAAACTTTCTCGACCGCCTTTTCGCGGATGTGACAGGTGTTGAGGATCACCATGTCGGCGCCTTCGGGCGCATCCGTCGTGGCATAGCCCAGCGGCGCCAGCAGATCCGCCATCTTGGCGGAATCATAGGCGTTCATCTGGCAGCCATAGGTCTTGACGTAGAGCGTCTTCATCGGACTCGTTTTAACGCGCGCCTTTGGCGCGGCTTGGGGTTATCGGGTCGAAAGCCAGCAAATTCAAGCTTAAGGGCGTCCGGCAAGGGCTTCGGCCTGGCCGGTTTGCACGATTTCCTGCGCTTTGGCCGCCAATGTCTTGCGGTCCATCCGGTCTAGGCTCAGCGGTTCATGGAACCGGACCTCGACATCCAGCGGCCCGGCCAGCAGCGCCTCCCACAGATGCGGCACCATTTCCATGTCGCCATACCAGGCAAACAGCGGCCGGTTTTCCCGCCCCATCGGCATGCCGTGCAGGCCGGTGAACGCCACCGAGACCGGCTGCACCTTCACATGCTGGCCGCCGGCCAGCCGCGCTTCGGCGGCACCCAGCAGCGCACTCTTGAATGGCAGCACGCTGTTGCCGTTATGGCTGGTGCCTTCGGGGAAGAGCAGCAAGGCATCGCCATCGGCCAGCCGCCGGTTGATCGCATCCGTCACCGCCCCGGTGGCGCTGCGGCGGCTGCGCTCGACGAACACGGTGCGCTGCAGTCGCGCCAGGGTGCCAAAGAAGGGCCAGGTCCCGACCTCGGCCTTGGCGACGAAGGACAAGGGCGTCGCCGCCGAGAAAATGATGATGTCGGCCCAGCTGGTGTGATTGCCCACCATCAGCACGCCTTCGCCCGTCACTGGCTTGCCGACGATGCGGATGTGGATACCGAACAGCCGCGCCACCTGGCGGTGATACCAGTGCGGAAAGCCGCGCGCGGCCTTGGCGTGCAATTTCAGCAGCAGCCATTGCACCGGCATCAGGGGCAGGGTGAACAGGACAAAGAGGGTGGCGATGATTGTGGCGCGAAGGCGTGCCATCAGCACATCAGGACGCCGGAGGCTTTCGCCCCTTGGGAACGCCGTACAGCTCCAGCCGGTGATCGATCAGCTCGAAGCCCAGTTCTTCGGCAACGCGGCGTTGCAGCTTTTCGATTTCCTCGTTGCGGAATTCGATCACGCTGCCGGTGGCCACATCGATCAGGTGATCGTGATGGGCTTCCTGCACTTCTTCGTAACGCGAGCGGCCGTCGCGGAAATCATGCCGCTCCAGGATGCCGGCATCCTCGAACAACTTGACGGTGCGATAGACGGTGGCGATGGAAATATGCGGGTCGATCGACGAGGCGCGGCGGTACAGTTCCTCGGCATCAGGATGATCCAGAGCGTCCGACAGGACACGGGCAATCACCCGGCGCTGGTCGGTCATCCGAAGACCCTTGTCGACGCAGGCTTTTTCGATCCGCGTCACCAGTTGCTCCTGTCGGTTGCGGGGAAGGGCATAAGGTTAGGCGAAATTGGCGGGCAGCGGAAGCCTGAGAACCAGCGCGTCCACGCCGCGATAATAGCCCTTGCGCGCCCCGGCCTTGACGAAACCCAACCCGGCATACAGTGCCAGGGCCGCCGGATTGTCGACGCCGACTTCCAGGAACATGGCGCCCGCGCCCATTTGGTGCGCTTTTTTGATGGCGGCTTGCAACAGCCTGCGCCCCAGCCCCTGGCCGCGCGCGGCGGGTGTCACTGCCAGGGTCAATATTTCCGCCTCGCCGGCGGCGGCGCGGGCCAGCACAAAACCGTCATCATGGGCATAGGCAAAGGTGCCCGGTGTCACCAGCAGCGCACTGATGGCGGCGGCGTCCCAGGACTGCGGAAAACAGGTCGCGTGCAGCGCGGCCAGGACATGCGCGCCGGAGACGGCGTTGAAGGGCGCGATATCAGACAAGGGCTTTACCACCAGGCAGTTTGGCGTCGGGGGCGCGCAGATAGAGTGGACCGGGCACTTGGTCGGAAGGTGCAAGCTTTTGCGCCAGCCGCGCCACCCACAAGGCATCGGGCTGGCGGATGGTGGACAGGACGAATTCGCCGCCCAGGCTTTCCGTTGCCGTTGCGGCGCCGGTGCCGGCCAGGGCGCAAGGCCCGAAGGTGCGGATACGCGCGATGGCTTCGGCAAATGGCATCACCACGGGCTGCTGCAGCGTCTCGCCGCCGTCCTGCAGCAGCAGATAGGCTTCCTCGCGGCGTGCATCGTGAATGACGGCGGCGCGTGATTGCTTTGTCTCGTCCATCGCCGCAGCGGCGATCACTTCCAATGTCGTGACACCGGTCAGCGGACGCTTCAGCGCCAAACGAAGCCCGCGCATGAAAGCCAATCCGACGCGCTGGCCGGTGAAGGTGCCCGGCCCCGTGGTGACGGCCAGACGGTCCAGCACAGCGAAATCAAAACCGCGCATGGCTTCTTCCACCATCGGCGCCAGCCGTTCGGCATGGCCGCGGTCCATCGCTTCGAAAATATGAGCAAGCGTTTTGCCGTCTTCCAGCAGCGCGACCGAGCAACCGCCCAGCGCGGTATCAACAGCGAGTATTTTCACAGGATCTTGCAGGCTTCGTCGAAGCCAAGCCGCGCAGCGCGGGGCCGTGCGCTGCCCGCCACGCCATAGCCCAGATTGCAGAGAAAATAAGACCTGATCGCAGTGTTGGCAAAGAATTCCTTGTCCACGCCCGCACTGTCGAAACCCGACATGGGCCCGCAATCCAGACCCAGCGCCCGCGCCGCGACCATGAAATAGCCGCCTTGCAATCCGGCACTGCGCATCGCCATCAGGCGTGCACGCTCGGGATCATGGGCCAGTTTTTCGCTCAAGCCTTCCGCGATGCGCGGCGCCAGAGTCGGCAGGGTGCGCGCGAAGTCGAGATCATAGCCAACAATGGCCGTAGCGGGCGCCGCCATGGTCTGCTTGCGGTTGCCTTCATCCAGCAACGGCTCCAGCCGCGCCTTGGCTGTCTTCGACACCACGAAGTGAAAACGCGCCGGGGTGATGTTGGATTCAGTCGGGCCCAGCCGTGCCAAATCATAGATCGCCATCAGCAGCGCCGGCGACACCGGCTTGTCCTGCCATTGGCGCATGGTGCGGGCGGCGCGGAAGATGGTGTCCAGCGCGGCATCGGAAATCGCGTGATCGGCTTGCGCCAGATAGGGCTCGGTCATGCCCAACGCTATCATACCGCTTCGACGGCCGTCACTTCGGGCACGTAATGGCGCAGCATGTTTTCGATGCCGTTCTTCAAGGTCATGGTGGAAGACGGGCAGCCGGCGCAGGAGCCTTGCAGATGCAGCGAGACGACGCCGCTGGCGCCATCAAAACCCTTGAAGATGATATCGCCGCCATCCTGCGCCACGGCGGGACGCACGCGGGTCTCGATCAATTCCTTGATCTGTCCCACAACCTCGCTGTCCTCGTCGCTGAATGTTTCTTCGGTCTCGTCCGCCGCGCCTTCCAGCAGCGGGTGTCCTTGGGTGAAGTGCTCCATCACCGCGCCCAGGATGGCGGGCTTGAGATGCTTCCAGTCGCCGTCGCGCTTGGTCACCGAAATAAAATCGGCCCCGAAGAACACGCGGGAAACCTCCGGAATGGAGAACAACGCCTTGGCCAGGGGGGAGCGGCCGGCAGTGTCGGCGCTGGGGAAATCGGCCACCGCGCCTTCGCCCATCACGTCCCGGCCGGGCAGGAATTTGAGGGTGGCGGGATTGGGAGTGGATTCGGTCTGGATGAACATGGTGGGCGCTTTCGGGATGCCTCCTGTAAATGAACCTTGGAGCCGGCCGCATCAAGGCAAATAGCCGATTTACTTTTACCCGGATGATATTGACATGGATATTTCACCCGGATAAATACCATCGATGAGCTATTCCGCCTTTTCTGGCTTCGACCACCTGGCTTCCGGGCCCTTGCCCCAAGTTTATGAAGCCTGCCGCCAGGACCCGGCCGCCCTGATCTTTGATCGGGAGACGGGCCGGGTGGTGGATATCGACCCCCGCTTTCCACCCAGCGAGGAAACTGTCCGGCCCGGCCGGCCCAAGCTGGGGGTGACGGCGCGGGAGGTCACGCTGTTGCCCCGGCACTGGGACTGGCTGGCCACCCAGCCCGGCGGCGCTTCGGTCGCCCTGCGCAAGCTGGTGGAGGAAGCCAGCCGCAACCCGCGGGCCCAGCAGCGCGCGCGGCGTGACGCCGTCTATCGCTTTGCCACCGCCCTGGTGGGCAATGCGCCGGGTTATGAGGAGGCCATCCGTGCCCTGTATGCCGGGCACGGCGAGGAGTTTTCCGCCCATATCGAGGCCTGGCCGGCGGATGTTCGCCGGGCGCTGGAAGAGATGACGGCCGACGCTTTTTAGCGGAGCGACCGGCGACCCGAGCACAGCGAGGCCGGCGCGACCAATCTTAAAAGTCGGAAACGATGCCTTTGATTTCCCAGTCGCCATAGCGCGTGGGTTCGGGGCCCTTGGGTCCGCCCAATTCCGGCGGCAATTGCTTTTTATCTTCCGTGGCGCGGCGGGCTTCGGCTTCGGCCGTGGCGCGCTGGGCCGCTTCGGCAAGGCGGGCGGCGATTTGTTCCGGCGTTGCTTGATCGGACATGGAGCGAGCTTACATCAGGAGCGACCGGGAACGCGAGCGTAGCGAGTGCCTCCCGGCGCGACCATTCAAAAAGGCGCGTGAGGACAAAACCATGAATACGCTTCGTACCGGCATCCTGATGGCGGCCCTGACCGGGTTGTTCATTGCGGTGGGTGCGCTGCTGGGCGGCGGCACCGGGGTGCTGATCGCCTTTGCCATGGCGCTGGCGATGAACGCCTTCGCCTATTGGAATTCCGACAAGGTGCTGCTGTCCATGTACGGCGCGCGCCAGGTCGATGCCGCCAGCGAGCCGCGGCTGTACGGGCTGGTGGAAAAACTGGCGGCACAGGCGCAGTTGCCCATGCCCAAGGTTTACATCACCGAAAATCCCCAACCCAACGCTTTCGCCACCGGGCGCAATCCCGATCATGCCGCCGTCTGCGTCACCACCGGCTTGCTGAGACAGGTAAGTCAGGAAGAACTGGCGGGCGTCCTGGCGCATGAGCTGGGCCATGTGAAGCATCGCGATACCTTGACCATGACCATCACCGCGGTGATCGCGGGCGCCATTTCCATGCTGGCCAACATGGCCTTCTTTATGGGTGGTTCCAGAGACCGCGAGCATCCGCTGGGCATGGTGGGCGTGCTGCTGGTCACCATGCTTGCGCCGATCGCGGCGATGCTGGTGCAGGCCGCGATCTCGCGTTCACGCGAATTCGAAGCCGACCGCGCCGGCGCCGAAATCACCGGCCGCCCCATGTGGCTGGCTTCGGCGCTGGGCCAGATCGAGCGCGCGGCGCAGCGCATCGACAACTATCCCGCCGATGCCAATCCCGCCACGGCGCACATGTTCATCATCAACCCGCTGCATGGTGGCATCAGCGGGTTGTTCGCCACCCATCCCTCGACGGAAGAGCGCATTGCGCGGCTGACAGCCATGGCGGGCGCAAACGCGACGCCCGTACGCAAAGGCCCTTGGGGCTAGCCTTGTGCGCTGTACCCGCCATCCACCGGGATGGCGGTGCCGGTGATAAAGTCTGAAGCCGGACTGGCCAGGAACACCGCTATGCCCGCCATATCGTGAGGCGCGCCCCAGCGCCCCGCCGGCGTCCGCGCCAGCACCTTCTCATGCAATCCGGAAACCTGCTGGCGCGCGCCCTTGGTCAGTTCGGTGTCGATCCAGCCAGGCAGCACGGCATTGACCTGGATATTCTCCGCCGCCCAGGCCGAGGCCAGCGACTTGGTCAGCTGCACCACGCCGCCCTTGCTGGCGCCATAGGGCGCAGCGAACGACGCGCCGAAGATCGACATCATCGAACCAATATTGATGATCTTGCCGCCCCGCGCTTTCAAATGCGGGTAGGCCGCCTGGCAGCAGACGAACAGGCTGGTCAGGTTGATGTTCAGCACCCGGTGCCATTCTTCCAATGCATAATCCTGCGGGGGTTTGCGGATATTGATGCCGGCATTGTTCACCAGGATATCCAGCCGGCCGAACTTTTTGACCGTGGCATCCACCACCGCCTTCACGCCGCTTTCTTCAGCCATGTCCACGGCGACGGCATCGGCGTTGCCGCCCAATGCTTCGACCGCGTGCCTGTTCTTGTCCGCGTCGCGCCCCGCCACCATCACGGTGGCGCCGGCCTCAGCCAGGCCCTTGGCCATGCCCAGCCCGATGCCGCCATTGCCGCCCGTCACCAGGGCAACTTTTCCCGTCAGATCGAATGCCGTCATGGCCAACCCCCGCTGCTTGAAGCGTGATAATGCCTTTGGGAAGGGCCTTTGGCCAAGGGCGTGCTTGCTCTAAAGAGAGCCCATGACCGATACCGGACTTCTCGCTCCAGGCTTGGCCGCACGCCGCGCGGCGCTGGCCATATTGTCCGGCGTGCTGCAGAAGCGCCGCCCGCTGGATGCCGGATTGGACCAGTTGGCGGGCCTTGCCGTCCGCGACGCCGGTTTCGCCCGCGCGCTGGCCAGTGAGACCTTGCGCAATATGGGGGCGCTGGATGCGGTACTGCGCAAGTTCATGGCCAAGCCGCTGGCGCCGCACAAGGCCGGCACGGCCAGCGAGATCCTGCTGCTGGGCGCCTGTGAGCTTCTCATCCTGAAAGTTGCGCCCCATGCCGCCGTAGATGCCGCCAACGAGTTGGCCGCCAAGGATTCCAAGGCGGTGCATTTCAAGCCGCTGATCAATGCGGTGCTGCGCAAGGTCGCCAAGGAAGGCGAAGCGGTGTTGTCGGGCCTGGACCGCGAGCGCTTGTCCACCCCCGACTGGCTGTGGTCGCGCTGGACGGCGCAATATGGCGCCGGCACGGCGCGGATCATCGCGCGCGCCCACCAGCAGGCGGCGCCGGTCGACATCGTGCTGAAATCGCCCGCTGCGATTTTCCCGCCTAGCGAGGAAGTGTTCGGTGCCGTGCGGCGGCTGAGCGATTCCGGCCGCATCGACGAACTGCCCGGTTTTGCCGAAGGCGACTGGTGGGTGCAGGACGCGGCGGCCACCTTGCCCGCTTTGCTGCTGGGCGATGTCGCGGACCAAAGCGTGATCGACCTGTGCGCCGCGCCGGGTGGCAAAACTTTGCAGCTGGCAGCGCGCGGCGCAAACGTCATTGCCGTGGAGATCGATGCGATGCGTGGCGAGCGCATCCGCGAAAATCTGACGCGCACCAAGTTGAACGCCAAAATCGTCCAGGCCGATGCGCGCGACTTTGAAGGCAGCGCCCCCTTCGTGCTGATCGATGCGCCCTGCACGGCCACCGGCACCATCCGCCGCCATCCAGACCTGCCCTGGATCAAGGGTGCGGCCGACGTGACCGTGTCCGCCGGCGCGGCTTACGAAATTCTGGAAAGCGGCGCGCGCATGGTAGCGCCCGGCGGCACTCTGGTCTTTGCGGTGTGCTCGCTGGAGCGCGAGGAAGGCGAAGAGCAGATCGCCGCCTTCCTGTCCGGTCATCCCGAATTTTCGCGGCTGCCGATCACGGCGGACGAAATTTTCGGGCATGCCGACTGGATCACGCTGGACGGCGACTTGCGCACCTTGCCCTGTTATCTGCCAGGCGGCATGGACGGTTTTTACGCGGCGCGGCTCAAGCGCCTGACATAACGCCCTTGCCCGGATGAACCGCCGGCACGATCTTGCCGCGATCCACCACCGGCACGCCGCCCACGATCACATAGGGAATCCCGGCCGAGGTCAGGGTCGGGCTTTGATAGGTGGCGCGGTCCGTCACCGTCATGGGATCGAACAAGGTCAGGTCGGCATCGGCGCCCACTTGCACCCGGCCCTTGTGGCGCATCGCCGGCGAAATCGCTTCAAGGCGGTGCGCCGGCAGGTAAGTCATCTTGCCCAGCGCATCCATCAGGGTGAGGGCATGTTTCTCGCGCGCATACACGCCCAGTACCCGGGCGAAGGTGCCGGTGGCGCGCGGATGGCCCTTGCCGTTGATATAGACCACGGCGTCGGAGGCGATCATCACGCCGGGATGGGCGACCGCCGCGGTGACGGTGCTTTCGGGGATGCGATGATTGACGATCGCCATGCCGGGCTGCTGCGCACGGTAGCGGGCGAAGCTTTCGGCGTTCAGCCGCTCGCCGGTCGGCGGCCATTCGATGTCTTCATATTTTGCCGCCAGCCGCTCCTGCCAGCCCGGATTGAACAGGGCGCTGCCGATGGCGGTGGAGGAGGCGTCATAGGGATAGACTTCGGTGGTGACGTCCACGCCGCGGCTGTGCGCGCCGTCGATCATGTCCAGCACCATGTCGATGGCGCTGAGCGCCTTGGAGCCGATATGGCACAGATGCACCGGCGCGCCGGTGGCTGCGGCGTCGGCAATCAGTTCCTGGACCGGCGTCATCAGATTGTCGGCGTCGGCCAGCGCCGCCGCCCGGGCATGGACGAAGACCGGCGCATGCAACCGGCCCGCTTCCTTCATCAAAAGATAAATCTCGTCGCGCCCGGCGCCGGGCAGATATTCGGACAGCACGCCGATGCCAAGCCCGCCGGCGGCGAAGCCTTCCGCGAACATGGCGCGCTCGCGCTCGCGCTCCGCCGGTGACAGCTTTTGTTCGGCCCATTCGGATTTGCGCGGCAGGATCTTGCCCCAGCTGTTGAAAGGCGCGTCCAGGCTGCCCTCTTCGTCGATCCCGGTCTTGATCTTCACCCGGATGCTTTGCAGGCCGACGCTGGCGCCGAAGTTGATGCGGGTCTTGCCCTGCCGCACGGCATAGAAAGGCGCGATGGGATAGACGCCCTCCTCCAGCTCCAGGGATGTGGTGACGCCATCCTGCGCCTGCTGATCATAGCCGAAGGCATATTGGGCGTGGGAGTGCAGGTCGATGAAGCCCGGCGCCACCACCAGGCCCTTGGCGTCGATGGTGCGGGCGCCGTCCAGCGCGTCGTCCGAAATCGTCGCGATCTTGCCCGCACGCACGCCAACATTGGCGATGCGGTCGGCGCCGGTCTGCGGGTCCATCACCCGTCCGTGCAGGATGACCAGATCGTAGGGCGCCGTGGCCGCTAAGGGCGCGCTGGCGGGAAGCAGCAGACAGCCAGCCAGCAGGATCGCGCCGCGCATATTTTGTCTTTCCTAGAGCCGCCCCAGCGCATACGCGATCGTCAGATAGACCTTGCCGGTGTCGGCCGACAGCAAGGTCGAAGTCAGCAAGCCGCCGCCATCGCCTTCGCGGGCCCGCGTCAGCAGATTTTCGAACTCCGCCAGATAGGCATCGGCCGCGTTGTGAAAACGCTTGTCGTCCCGGTAGAGATTGGTGATGCGGTCCACCGCGGAATCGTCGATCGTGCCCGACAGGCGGCGCGCGAACACGGCGCGGTCGCCGGCCAGATAACGCTTCCAGTCTTCATCGCCCGGCTGGGCATCGTCCAGCGCCGACAGGTCGATCGCCATGTCGGCCAGCGCCAATTGCAGCGCGCCCAGGGTCGCGGCGGTATCCAGCCCCTGACGCTCGGACTTGGATTGCGGTAAGCGGATTTCGCTTTCCTGCTCGGCAGCGGCTAGCAAGGTTTTCATTTCCCAGGCCTTGCCGCTGCCGCTCTTCTCTGCCGGCTTGCGGGTGGTCAGCTTGCGCGCCAGGCCCTTGAGACCGTCGCCTTCGGTGTCCGCCGCCGGCTTCATCGGCCCGCCCATGTCGGGCGCCGTCACTTTGGCGGTGGAGCGCGCATGCAAGGTCGACATGGTGCGCGCCGACAGGTCCAGGATCTGTTCGGTCTCGGTCGCCATCATCTGGCGCACCCGGCGCGCTTCTTCCTGCGCCAGCCCGGGCAAGCGAATGAGATGCTTTTCCACATCGCGGGTGGTTTCCGACAGCAGGCTGCGGATTTTGCCGGCCTCCGCGCTCATCTCGCCGCTGGCGCGCAACAACCGTTCGCATTCGGCCATCGCCTCGCCCACCAGCAGGCGCGCGTCATGCTTGGCCTGGGCGGCGCTTTCGCCGATCAGGGTCTGGGCACCGGTGCCCGCGTCTTTCAGTGACGCCGACAATGTCGCCAGCACGGCGGTGGCCGCTTCGCTGGTTTCCTTCAACCGCTCGGCCTCGCGCGCAAAGGCGCCGGTCAGCTGCGCCGCACGGCTGGCGGCATTGGCCATGATCAATTCGAGGTGACGTTCGGCATCGCCAGTGACCATCTCGAATTTGCGGGCTTCCCCGCCCAGAGCTTCGATGGCGTTCTCCATGCCGGTGCGCTGGCCGGAAAGCGCGGTTTCGAAAATCTCGCTTTCCTCTTTCAGACGCTGCACCAGCTCGCCCATCTGGGCGCGGTGCTTTTCCTGGCGCGCCAGCACGAATTCGGCGCGGCCCATGGCGGCGTCGGAGACTTCCTCGATGCGCGCCGATTGCGCTTCCAGCGACTTGGCCGCTTCCAGCGGCGCTTCGGCGGCGGCGGTGATTGCGGAACGGAAACCGGCGGACTGTACGTCCAGCGACTGGGTCGCCATCTTCAAGGTGCCTTCGGCCGATTCCATCATGGCCTTCAGCTGGGCGGTGCGGCCCGCCATGCTTTCGCCGGCGCGGCCCGCGGCATCATTCAGCGTGTCGCCCAGAGATTCGATGCGCGCGCTTTCCTGGTTGAGGCGGGCGGCGATGGTGTCGCCGCGCACTTGTGCGCGGGCGCCTGCGTCGTCCAGCGTAGAAATCTGTTTTTCCAGCACCGCTTCCATGGTGCGCATGCGCTGGAACGCGACGTCCAGGCCGGTGTTCAGGCCGTCCAGCTCGCGGCGCACGGCGCGCGCCAGTCGCGCGGCATTGTTGGCGGCGGTCTCGTCGGCGGCGAACAGCCGCTCGCTGGCCACCATCAAGGCGCGGGTGGCATCGGTCATGGCGGCGCTGCGCGACAGCGCGGCGGCGAAGGCCAGGAACAGGAAAGGCGGCAGCAGCACGCCGGCGATGAAGGCCGCCTTGGCGGCCAGGGTCAGGTGCGCGAGACCCTGCGGCCCCAGGAAACCCCAAATGAACGCGCTGGAAACCCCGATCCAGAACAGGGACAGCAGGATGCCGCCCAAGACAGCGAACAGGCCGAACCGGCTGGTGCGCAGGCGGGGAATGGGTGCCACCGTCGCCACGGGGGCGGCGGGCTTGGGCCCTTCCGCTTTTTCCAGGGCAACCGGCTGCCCGAATGATCTGGCCATGACACAACCCTTCGTCCCGACTCTGGGACTTTCCCTTTGATTTTAAGCATCTTTTTGAGGGTCTGGCGAGGGTTCCACACATAAAAGCCCGCATTAACGCGGCTTTAGCGGGGGATAGCGCAGGATGGCCCTGCCTAATTCCGGATACAAGTCATGGCCGATGCGCCCGTCGATCTGTCCCACCTCGCCCGCTACACCGGCGGCGACAAGACCTTGAATGCCGAGATCCTGAAGCTGTTCGACGGCCAGGTGAGCGAGATGGTGGGCCAGCTGCTGGGCGTGTTGCAGCAGGGCGATGCCCGCCGCTGGCGCGAAGTCACCCACACCATCAAGGGCGCGGCGCGCGGCGTCGGCGCTTTTGCCATGGGCGAGGCCGCGGCCGATGCCGAGCCGGTAGACCCCATCACCAATCCCGACCGCGCCATCGAAGTGATTGAAGCGCTGCGCATCGAAGGCGAAGCCGTGCAGGCTTTCATCGCCGACTATCTGGCGGCTTGATTTAATTACCCCCATCCGTCGCAACTCAACCCGGCTGCGCCGGGATTTCGTTGCGACACCTTCCCCCACTCGTCGCTTCGCTCGCGGGGGAAGGAAGCTGTCGGATGCTGCGGGTCGCGCCGCGATGTGCGGCGCTCGAGCCCAGTTTTAGCGCTTATCGAACGCCTCGAACTCGTGCGCAATGCTGGCTTCGATCAGCGCCCGCCAAACCGGTTCGGCGATATCAGGGCTGAGGCCCGCCTTGCGCCCTTCAGCGATCACCTTGGCCACCACGTCCTCGATCCGCGCCGGATCGCGCACCTGGTCGCGGCCGGTTTTCAGCTGGGCCGCCCGTTCGATATAGGCCTGGCGCACTGCCAGCAGCGCCACCAGCCGGGCATCCAGGGAATCGATGGCGACCCGCAATTCGGCCATGGAACCGCAGCTTTGCGCCGTCTTCAGGGGAGCGTCATTTTGCATCGCAGCACTGTTATAGGCGGGGGTTGTTGGCTTGGCTATTTTTACACTATAAGACCGATGTTTTCCCAGCCAATACATGAAGTTAAGTGTGGATTACCCGAATGACCGCTGCCCCCATCGAGACTGACGTCGCCATCGTCGGCGCAGGCCCCATCGGCCTGTTCGCCGTTTTTGAACTGGGGCTGCTGGATCTGAAGTGCCATCTGGTCGACATCCTGGATCGTCCGGGCGGCCAGTGCACCGAGCTCTATCCGGAAAAGCCGATCTACGACATTCCCGGCCTGCCCATCGTCACCGGCCAGGAGCTGGTGAACAAGCTGCTGGAACAGATCAAGCCGTTCGATCCGCAATACCATTTCAGCGAAATGGCGACCTCGCTGGAAAAGTTGCCCGACGGCCGCTGGAAGCTGAAGACCGACGCCGGCACCGAACTGATCGCCCATGTCGTGGTGGTCGCGGCGGGCGCCGGCTCCTTCCAGCCCAAGCGCCCCCCGGTGCCGGGCATCGAGAATTTTGAAAATGCCGGCGACGGCATCGGCGTGCATTACGCCGTGCGCAAGATGGAAACCTTTCGCGGCAAGAACATCCTGATCGCCGGCGGCGGCGACAGCGCCCTGGACTGGGTGATCAATCTCGCCCCGCTGGCCAAGAGCATGACCCTGGTCCATCACCGCGACGGTTTCCGCGCCGCCGCCCACAGCGTCAACCAGATGCGCGAGCTGGAGAAGGAAGGCAAAGTCAAATTCCATGTCGCCAGCGTCAAGGCGATTCAGGGCGAGCCCGGCAAGATGACCGGCGTCACCCTGGCCGGCCATGACAAGAGCGAGTGGCATCTCGACACCGATGCGTTCCTGCCCTTCTTCGGTTTGACCATCAAGCTGGGGCCCATCGCGGAGTTCGGCATCAACCTGAATGAAAACCTGATCCCGGTGGACACCGCGCGCTTTGAAAGCCAGACGCCGGGCATCTTCGCCATCGGCGACATCAACAGCTATACCGGCAAGCTGAAGCTGATATTGTCCGGCTTCCATGAAGCCGCCCTGATGGCCCAGGCGGCGTTCCACATTGCCCGGCCGAACGAAAAGCTGCGCTTCCAGTACACGACGTCGTCGTCCAACCTGCAAAAGAAATTGGGTGTCTCGTGAAGATCCACGCCATCGACCGCCAGGGCAAGGAACACACGCTGGAAGGCCGTGACGGCTGGAGCGTGATGGAAATCCTGCGCGATGGCGGCCTGGACATCGCGGCGGAATGCGGCGGCGCCTGCGCCTGCGCCACCTGCCACGTCTATATCAATGACGGCTGGTTCGAGAAGCTGCCCGCCCCGTCGGAAGCGGAAATCGACATGCTGGACATGGCGCTGGCGGTCGAGCCCAACTCGCGCCTGTCGTGCCAGGTGATCTGCAGCGACACGACCGACGGCATCAAGGTCACCGTCGCGCCCGAGTAGCGCCCGCTACTTGAACTGCGGCCCCGCGGCCCAGGCCACGATGGCCTTGCGCGTGCCCCGGGTGCAGCGTGTCACGCGATGCTGGATGAAGGACGGAAACACGATCACCGCCCCCCGGTCCCGCGGCGCCAGTTCCATGCCCCGCGCGCCGTTGAATTCCAGATCGCAGCCGTCATAGAGGCCGGGATCGGTCAATTGCAC
>CANCMM010000012.1:0-14395 GCA_947379335.1 Alphaproteobacteria bacterium
CTTGGTCCAGACCTCGCGCGCCTGTGCGGGCACGGCCAGCGCCATCAGCGCCAGGCACAAAATCAGCTTTTTCATAATTCCCCCCGAAATGTCTTTTTATGGAATACGCGGATCTTCGCCCGTATGGGCGCGACGGATGGCTTCCTTCAGCTTGGGATCAAGCTTGCTGGAATCCAGAATCACCTTCTCAGCTTCGGCGTCCTTAATGGCGCTGAAGGGGATTTCGAAATCCCCCGCATTCTCGATATAGACCACCAGCTCGTTCTTGCGGACCTGGCGCACGGCGCCGAAGGATTTATCCCCGTCATGGAGGAATACGTCAAAACCTTCGCGAATTTTCTCGTGCATGGCGTCCTCGAACAGGGTTGGAGCTAGTAGTAACGCGGAATCGGGCCAATCTGTGCCGTAACATTCGGGCCCAGGTCGAACATTACTTCTTCCACATAGCACCAGCCCCAGCCTTCCGGCGGATCATAGCCTTCGATGATGGGGTGCTTGGTGCGGTGGAAATGCTTGGTGGCATGCTTGCCGCGAGACTGGTCGCAGCAGCTGACATGGCCGCAGACGCGGCAGACCCGCAGGTGAAACCATTCCCAGCCCAATTCCAGGCATTCCTCGCAGCCCTTGCTGCCGGGCGTGACCTTTTGAATCGTGCCCAGATGGGCGCAGAAATCGTTCGCCATTATTCCGCTGCCGCTTGCTGATCCTGCGATGCTCGCTGGCGGGCGAGATAGGCATGGATGGCCGACACCACAGTCGAGCCTTCGCCCACCGCCGCGGCCACCCGCTTGACGGAGCCGCAGCGCACATCGCCCACCGCGAAGATCCCTTCGCGGTTGGTGGCCAGAAAATGATTGGTCCCTGAGCCGGTGACAACGAAACCCTTGTCGTCCAGCGCGATGCCTGAACCTTCCAGCCAGTTGGTGTTGGGTTCGGCGCCGATGAAGGAAAAGACATGCGCGATATCGCAGGTTTCTTCTTCGCCGCTGTCGCGGTTGCGCAAGCGCACTTTCTTCAGCGCGCCCTCTTCGCCTTCAAAGCCGCAGATTTCGGTGCGGGTCACCACTTCGACATTGGGAAGAGCGCGGATGCGGTCCACCAGATATTGGGACATGGTGTCTTCGAGCCTGTGGCCGCGTATGACCATCCAGAGCTTTTTCACCTTGCCCGCCAGGAACACCACCGCCTGCCCGGCCGAATTGCCGGCGCCGGCCAGCGCCACTTCCTGCCCAGCGCAAAGCCGCGTTTCCACCGCGCTCGCCCAATAATGCACGCAGGTACCTTCGAACTCCGACAGGTTGTCGATGCCAAGGCGGCGATAGCGCGCGCCGCTGGCCAGCACCACGCTGCGCGCCTGCACGGTTTCGCCATTGCCCAAAGTGAGCTGGAACGGCGAGCCGCCCGGCGCCAGTGTCTTGCTTTCCTCGGGAATGGCGATCTCGGCGCCGAATTTCTGCGCCTGGTTGTAGGCGCGCGCCATCAGCGCCAAGCCGGAAATGCCGGTGGGAAAACCCAGGTAATTCTCGATGCGCGAAGAGGCGCCCGCCTGGCCGCCGAAGCTGCGGCAATCCAGCACCAATGTCGAAAGGCCTTCGGAGGCGGCATAGACCGCCGCCGCCAGGCCTGCCGGTCCCGCGCCGATAATGGCGGCGTCATAGATGGTATCGGGATCGATCGGCCGCAGCAGGCCGATGCAGCGCGCCAACTCGCTTTCGGATGGATTGCGCAGGATCCGTCCATCCGGGCACAGCACGATAGGCAGGTGCTCGGGCTGGATGGCGAACTTGGCCTGCAAGGTGTGGGCGCAGCCGTCATGGACCGAATCCAGCGCGCGATGGGGATGGCCGTTGCGGGTGAGGAAATTTTCCAGCCGCAGCATGTCGCTGCTGCCGAACGGCCCGATCAGGATGGGTCCGGTCTGGCCCGCCTGCAGCAAGCCGACGCGTCGCAGGATAAGCGCACGCATGATGCGCTCGCCCAGTTCGGCTTCCTGCACCAGCACGTCGCGCAAACGCTGCGCCGGCACGATAATGGCCTCGACCTCGCCTTCGGCATGGGCATCGACCAGCGCGGGGCGGTCGGACAACTGCGCCAGCTCGCCCAGGAAGCTGCCGGGACCGTGGGTGACGATGGGCTCGCGGTGCGACACCGCCCCGCCCTGGCGCACGGCGATCTTGCCTTTGAGCAGGAAGGCAAGGCCGGCGGCCACTTCGCCCGCCTTCATGATCGGCGTGCCGTCCGCAAAGCTGCGGACCTGGCCGAAGCGGCGCAGGCGGGAAAAGTCGTGATCGTCCAGATGGGGAAACATCTGGTGGCGGCGGGTTTCGATGACGGAGGCGGCTTCTGACATGGTCCCAGCGTACCGCAGGCCTTCAAGGGATGGCTAGCTGCGCCTTTGCCTTGAACTTAGGCGGAACTCCCGCGTTACCCCGATAATAAAGGAAGGTTCCATGCTGCGCCTGATATTGCTGATTGTCCTGATACTCGCGGTCCTGGGATCGGTCCCCATGTGGGACTATTCCACCGGCTGGGGCTACGGCCCGTCCGGTGGCCTGGGCCTGGTGCTTGTGATCGTGCTGATCCTGATCCTGCTGGGACGCATCTAGCGCAGAAGGCCTGCCGCCTTCAGCGCACGGCGAATCAAGCCTGCCGCCATTTTCGCCGGTGCTTGTGTTTGTACGGACGCAGACGCCTCGAACAGGACTTCTTCGATATGCGGCAGCACCGGCTGCGGCGATGGCGGTACGC
Source organism: Alphaproteobacteria bacterium (assembly GCA_947379335.1). GTDB lineage: Bacteria > Pseudomonadota > Alphaproteobacteria > Micropepsales > Micropepsaceae > Rhizomicrobium. The sequence continues at coordinate 2,749 of CANCMM010000012.1, forward strand.
GCACGGAATCCGGTTTCGGCCTGGGCGCGGGCTTTGACGCTGCCGCCGGCATCAATCCCCAGAACTCCGCGATGCGGCGGGTGGAGGAAATGCCGGCATCGATGATGAAGGGCCCGGGCTGGCCCACATCGGCTGCGTCGATCGGCGTGCCGTGGCCAAGCGCCTGCAGGGTGTAGACCTCCAGCCGGCTGTCCCAGCGCAGGCGCACAGCGCCGTCCACCATTTCCTGCTTGGCGGCAGCGAGCGAAAGTTCGTGCAGGTCGGCCCATTGCGCCACGCTGGCCTGGGCGTTGCTGATGTTCACCACCATGTCGGCGGCGCCGTGCCAGATCGAGATGCGCGGCCAGTGGCCGCGATAATCCGATGCCGCGCGCACCGCGTCGCCCCACTGGTGCGGCGTCTTCAAAGGTGCGCTGCGCATGCTGTCCAGCGCATCGCGCACATTGGCCGCCGCACCGAAGGGAAGGCCCGCGATGATCGCCCCGCCGGCAAAGCGTTCGGGATAATTGGCCAGCATCACCGAAGCCATCGCCCCGCCCGCCGACAGGCCGGTGATGAAGACGCGGCCGGCATCCAGCCGATGCGTTTCGATGACGGTCTGGATCATGGCGGCGATGGAGGCCGCCTCGCCCTGGCCGCGGGTGATGTCTTCGGGATTGAACCAGTTGAAACAGGTGTTGGGGTTGTTGACCGCCTTCTGCTCGGGCGCCAGCACGGCAAAACCCAGCTGGTCGGCCAACTGGCACCAGCCAGCCCCCAGGTCATAGCCGCTGGCGGTCTGGCCACAGCCATGCAGCACCACCACCAGCGGCGATCCGGCCTTCAGGCCGCGCGGCAGATAGCGAAACATGCGCAGGTTGCCGGGATTGGGGGCGAACGGCGCTTCGGCCAGCGGGGTCACCCGCGGGCTGGTGCGGGCCTTGAGCGGGTTGGTCTTCACCCCGGGGCCAAATCCATCGAACCGCATGAACGCCACCAATCTTCGCCACATGTCTCAGGCTTCCATACATTATGCTGCAGTGCAGCAATTACAACCCCTGGAGGTAGGGACAACAGCGCTCCAAGACCTGATTTCACGCAACCTTTACCAAGAAAAGGGCTTTGCTGCTGCCTTCGCGCAGGGCAGACGTTATTTGCCGCATGGCGTACGCGGCTCATGCACGGGATTTGCGGAATCTGTTGTCGGTTGCGGCGAAGCTGCGCGTGCTGGCGGCTGAGACATGCGCCAAGGGTGATCAGGTGCTTTACCTGATGACGGCCGAAGCGCTGGAAAAGCGCGCCGAGCGGCTTGCCGCCGCCCTACCGCAAGAGCATCACGATAGGGAGGTGGAGAATGACGCGCCCTGGCGGCATCGGCCGGTGGACCTGATCATCTGATACGGTGCTTGCGGGCGCCATCGCCGCATTGGAATATGCGCCGATGGAGCAATATCTGTATTTCGGCAGTCTGGGGCTGCATGAGCGCCAGTACCAGATTCCCAATTTCATTGGCCTGGCGCTGGAGCCCGCCCATGACCGGGAGATCCGCCACGACCTCGCCGCCGCCCTGCCCTTTGCCGACAACAGCATCGCCAAGGTCCAGGCCCAGGACGTGCTGGAGCATCTGCCCTTCGACAAGGCGCCCTTCGTGCTGGACGAGATCTACCGGGTGCTGAAGCCAGGCGGCACCTTCCGCCTCAGCGTGCCCGACTATCGCAGCCCGCCGCTCAAGCGCCGTTCACTCTATGACGCGCGCGGACGGGTGATCGGTGATCTGTTGATGGGCGCCACCAGCTATCTGGACGAAGACACCGGCGATGCACGGATACGCTTCAGCGAGGACGGCGACGCCCATCTCTGGTTTCCGCGCTATGAGCTGATCACGCACCTGATCCTGAAGTCGGAACTGCGCAAGGCGCAGATCCATTTCTATCAGGCCTTCCTGGACGACCACACTTATCTGTGCGAACCGGTCCCCGAAGACGAGATGTTCGTGCAGCGTGCCGCGCCGCACGACCGCCGGGCCGGCGGCGCGCCGATTTCCATCGTCGCAGATTTCGTGAAATAGCGTGAAACTCGCCCGCGTCGCACACCTCGCCTATATCGTGACCATCGCCATCAAGGGCTTTGATGGCGCGCTGGAGACATTGGGCGGACTGGTGATCTGGATCACTGGACCGCAGCGCATCTATCGCTGGGTGTTCCGGGTGACCGCGCCCGAATTGTACAACGGCGACCATGTGCGCGCGGTGACGGCGGTCCGGCGCGGGGCCGAACACCTGGCCGTTAGCGGCACCCACTTCGTCATCTTCTATCTCCTGGTGCACGGCGTCCTGAAGCTCGCCCTGGCGCTGGTGCTGCTGCGCGGTGGCGGCCGCTGGGTCTATCCCACCGGCACGGCGATCCTGGTCGGCTTCATCGCCTTCATGTCGTACCACCTGTCGGAACAATGGTCGAACTGGCTTTTCTGCTTTGCCTTGTTCGACGCATTCACCCTGGCGCTGGTGCTTTATGAATGGCGCAAGCCGGCGCGCTAGGCGACCTTGACCTTCTTCTTGGCCGCCAGGAGCCGGGTTTTTTTAGCCGCCGAACTCGACCACATAGCCGGCGACATGCTCATCGGCGTCGCCGTCACCCAGCGAGGTGGAGAATTGCGGCACGCCATAGGAAAAGATTGAGACGCAGCAGACCTTGCTGACGTTCCATTTTCCGTCATGCTGGAAGGCGGTGGACATCCAGTTGGCATAATGCCGATCCTGTATCGCGCCCTGTTCGTCGCCCCGCCAGAACAGAGTGCCCTTGCCGCCGTCAGCGGCGCCGCGCGGACCGGTGACCCAACGCCATTCCCCCGGCGCGGTCTGGCGCCCGCCCAGATAAGTCACATCGGGATAGGCATGCGGGAAGACCCGGTCCAGGATGAACTGATATTCGCCGGCATCGTCGATGGTGGCCAGATATCCGGGATGGCCTTGCCAGGATAATTCCGCCGCGTCCGCGCGCGCCCTTTCCCAGGTGATATTGGGCTCGGCGATGAACTGGTAAGCATGGCCGGGGGACGCGGCGATAACCGCCGAGCTCCTGGTCGCGGGCGGCGACAACAGAAAATTCCAGACTGCCCAGGTGGCGCAAACCACCACCAGAACAGCGGCCGGTATCACTATCTTCGGGTTTTTCATTGTTGTTGTTGGCCCCGGCATGGGCGTCTCTCCCGTGCCGGGACCTTAGGGTGATTTGGTCCCGTGCTCAACGCGCCTGTTGGGCAAGCCTGGCACGGATGGCCTTCAGTTCGCGCCGCCGCGCCGCGCTGGTCGGGGGATATGACATCTTCAATTCTTCCAGCGTCTTGACGATGATCTGGGAGACGATCAGGCGGGCATTTTCTTTGTCATCAGCGGGCACGACATACCAGGGGCAATCCTTATTGCTGGTGGCGGACAGGGCCTGTTCATAGGCGTGCATATAGTGCTTCCAGAACTCGCGCTCCTCGACATCGCCTTCGTTGAACTTCCAGTTCTTTTCCGGCGTGTCGATCCGCGCCAGGAAACGCTGGCGCTGTTCTTCCTTGGACAGATGCAGGAAGAACTTGACCACCCGCGTGCCATTGGCATGCAGGTGGCGCTCCAGGCCGTTGATGGACCGGAAGCGCTCCTCCCACACATTCTCGCCCGCATCCGGCAGGTTCTCCGCCTTCAGGATTTGCGGATGCACGCGGGCGATCAGCACTTCCTCATAATAGGAACGGTTGAAGATACCGATCTTGCCCCGCTCCGGCAGGTCGCGGGTGGTGCGCCACAAAAAATCATGCGCCAGTTCGCCGGCACTGGGATGCTTGAAGCTGTAAACTTGGCAACCCTGGGGATTGATGCCTGACATGACATGGCGGATCACCCCGTCCTTGCCGGCCGCGTCCATCGCCTGGAAGATCACCAGCAGGGCATGCTGGTTGCTGGCATAAAGAAGCTGCTGCAGTTCATCCAGCCGGATAACCTGCGCACCCAGCTTCTGCTGATAGTCATCCTTGGACTTGTAAAGCGGCTTGATCCGGGTTGGCGTTTTGCCCAGATGGACTTTTTTGCCGGCGCGAAAATCGTCGGGCTGGATTTTCATGACTTATTCTCTCCATTGGCCTCTGGCGCATGGCAGCTTCGCGTTCCTGACAGTAAGGCGGCGGCCCGCTTTGGGTCTACAGTGGCAGCGAACAGGGAGGCAGGCATGACCGACACAGCGGCCAAACGCGCCACATTCCGGGCGCTGCACAGCCAGGGCTGCTTTGTCCTGCCCAATCCCTGGGACATCGGCAGCGCACGGCTGTTCCAGCATATGGGATTTTCGGCTCTGGCCTCGACCAGCTCGGGCCATGCCTGGACCACCGGCCAGCCCGATTATGGCGTGACCCGCGATGCGGTGCTGGCGCACCTGACGGCGCTGTGCGCTGCGGTCGATCTGCCGGTCAATGCCGACTTCGAAAACGGCTTCGCGGTCGAACCGGAAGCCATCGCCGCCAATGTGCGGCTGGCGATCCACACCGGCGTGGCCGGCCTTTCCATCGAAGACAGCAAGCCCAGCGGCGTGGGACTGCACGATTTGCCGCTGTCGGTGGCGCGCATCCGCGCCGCCCGCGCCGCGATCGACGCCTCTGGCCAGGACGTGATCCTTGTGGCCCGCACCGAAGGGATGTTGTCCGATCCGGATACCTTCTCTGCCTCGCTCGACAAGCTGGTGGCGTTTGCGGATGCCGGCGCCGACTGCCTGTATGCGCCGGGCGTGTGGGGCAAGGAGAGCATCACCACCATGGTGCGGGCAGTGGCGCCCAAGCCGTTGAATGTCCTGCTATGGGATCCGGATGTGTCGGTGGCCGAACTGGCCGACATGGGCGTGCGGCGCATCAGCGTGGGCGGGGCGTTGGCGCGCGTCGCCTGGGGCGCGGTTCAAGCGGCGGCGCAGCAGATGAAAGACGGTTCCTTTGCCGGATTGGCGAACGCAGCCTCCGGCAAAACCCTCAACGGCATCTTCGAAGGCTTCGGCAAGCCTTAAGCGTGCGGCAGGCGGAAGGCCAGAAGCTCGGCGCTGTAACTGCCGCCGCCGATGGCCACCACCAGATACTGCCGGCCATCCAGCAAATAGGTCATCGGCGAGCCGGTCTGCGGCGCCGGCATGTAAACCGCGCCGCGTTCCTCCCCCGTCTTTTTGTCATAGGCCCGCAGCATCGCGCCGCGCGCCCCGTTGGGCGTGGTGAAGAAGCCGCTTTCGCCGCAGATCACCAGCGACTTGGTGACGGTCGGGCCCAGGATGCCGGGCCGCCCGGTGCGCGGAATGGTCAGGCCCTTGAGCGCGGGATGCCGCTTGATGTTGTCCGGGGTTTCGCCATGGGCGATCTGCCAGGCGATGTCGCCCTTGGACAGGTCGATGGCGGTGATGCGGCCATAGGGCGGCTTCAATAACGGCAACCCTTGCACCGTCAGCGCGGTGGAGCGGCGCGGCGTGGTGGCAACAGGCTGCGGCGGCGCGCTCTTGGCCAGCGCGGCTTCCCGCTCCAGCGATCCCGATGGCGGGGTCTGGCGCGGGATGGTACCCACAGTGCCGTGCAGGTAATCGAAATCGGAACCGGAAAGTGACTGCCCCGGATTGGCGATCATGCCGATGGAGCCGATCCCGGTCTGGGAATAGACGTACAGGATATGGCTTTCCGGATCGTAGCAGCCGCCGGGCCAGTCGGTGCCGCCATTGATGCCGGGCGCCACCAAGGTGCCCAGCGGGCCATTGTCAGTGCTGAGAACAGGCGGGGTATAGACCGGGCCGATCTTCCAGTTGCTCACCAGCTTGACCGCCTCGGCATGCAAGGCCGGCGTGAAGTCGATCAAGTCGTTCAAGGTCACGCCCTGGATGTCATAGCCGGGCGGCTTGGAAGGAATGGGCTGGGTCGGCGAATACCATTCGCCCGGCACATTGCCTTTCTCGACGCGCACTTCGGGGATCGGCCAGACCGGTTTTCCGGTAACGCGGTCCAGCACATACAGAAACGCCTGCTTGGTCGGCTGGGCCAGAGCCTTGACGATTTTGCCGCCCACCGGAATGTCCACCAGGATGGGGGCGCAGGGAATGTCGCGATCCCACAAACCGTGATGGATGGTCTGGTAATGCCAGCGCCGCACACCGGTCTGGATGTCGACCGCGACAATGCTTTCGCCGAACAGGGCCGGGCCGGCGCGATACTGGCCGTTGTAATCGCCAGTGCCCAGTTCGACCGGCAGATAGGCCAGGCCCAGTTCTTCATCCACCGAGACCTGGGCCCACACGCCCTGGTTGCCGCTCTTTTCCGCCTGGCCGGGAACCAGCCACGTGTCATAGCCGAACTCGCCCTTGCGCGGGATGGTGTGGAATATCCACAGCCGCTTGCCGGTGCGCACGTCAAAGCCACGCACATAGCCCTTCGCGTTGACGTGGCTCTTGGGAACATTGCCGGAATCATGGGCCGCGCCCACGATCACCACATCCTTGGCGACGATCGGGGTGGAGTGCAGGCCGATATCGGCATTCACCAGGTCCATGTCCTGGTCGTCATTCAGGCGAAGATCGACAATGCCGCCATCGCCGAAGCCGGGAATGCGCGCGCCGGTATTGGCATCCAGTGCGATCAGCCGGTAGCCGGGGGTGACGAACAGGATGCGCTCTTCCTTGCCGTCGGTCCAATAGGACACGCCATGGCCGGAAAGCTGGCGCGGCGCCTGGCGGCCGCGTTCGCCTTCGTCGTAACGGTGCAGCCAGATGATCTCGCCGGTCTTCGCATCCAGGGCGACGACATCGCGCCGTGAACCGGCGGTGGTGAACAGCCGGCCGCCGATCATCAGCGGGGTGGTTTCGTACTGGTATTCGGGGCGCGCGCCCAGCGAGTCCGGCTTGAAGCGCCAGGCGACTTCCAGGCTGTTGAAGTTGGCAGCGTTAATCTGGTCCAGCGGGGAATAGCGGCGGTTTGCCTGGTCGCCGCCGTAATAATGCCATTCCACGTCCCTGGGCTGGGCCGACACGGCGCCCGGCGCCGCCAGGATGGCGGCGGTGGACAACAGGACGGTGCGTCTTGAGAGCTGGCTCATATTCCCCCCGGGGCGTCTTTATCTGCCCGGATGATAGGTCGGGAAACGGGAACAGGTGAAAAATAATGCAGGCTTTGGGCCAAATATGGGCAGCTATGGTATCCGCTTGTGATCTTTGAGCGAAATGCGTAGGACTGACACCGCGCAGCCTCAGCCCCCGAAACACCGAAGTGCTAAGCCCCACCGATCTTTCCCGCACGCTTTTGCGTTACTGCGAACCCGATTTTCGGCGCGCCTTGTTCGAGGTCGGCATCACCTTGGTCCCTTTGGCGGTGCTGTGGGCCTTGATGTGGTGGTCCCTCAGCGTCGGATATTGGCTGACCCTGCTGCTGGCGATTCCGGCCGGCGGCCTGCTGGTCCGCCTGTTCATCATCCAGCATGATTGTGGTCATGGCGCTTTTTTCCGCCAGCGGGCCGCGAACACCTGGGTGGGCCGGGTGCTGGGCGTGCTGACCCTGACGCCCTTCGATTACTGGAAACGCAATCATGCCATCCACCACGCCACGTCCAGCAACCTGGACCGGCGCGGCATTGGCGATATCGACCTGCTGACCGTGCAGGAATACCGCGACAAGTCGCGGATCGGCCGCCTGCTGTATCGTATCTATCGCAGCGCACCGGTGATGTTCGTGGTGGGACCTGCCTGGATGTTCCTGCTTCAGCACCGGCTGCCCTTCCACCAGATGCGCGACGGCTGGCGTCCCTGGATCAGCACCATCGGAACCAATGCCGTTATCGCCCTGGCAATCGCGGGAATGATACGTCTTGTGGGCCTGGGCCCCTTCGTGATGGTGCATCTGCCGATCATGCTGATCGCGGCATCCATCGGGGTGTGGCTGTTTTTCGTTCAGCACCAGTTCGAGACCGTGTTCTGGGCACGCGCGGGAGAATGGTCGCATCACGACGCCGCGCTTGCCGGCAGTTCCTTTTACGACCTGCCCGGACTGCTGCGCTGGTTCAGCGGCAATATCGGCATCCACCACATTCACCACCTCAACAGCCGCATTCCCTATTACCGGCTGCCCAAGGTGCTGCGCGATCATCCGGAACTGAAAACGATCGGCAGGTTGACCTTGTGGGACAGCCTGAAACTCGCCCGGCTTTCGCTGTGGTGCGAGCAGAGCAAACGGCTGGTGTCGTTCAAGGCGGCGCGGGCGCTTTAAGATATTAAGGTGGGATTGGCGAAAACAGCCTTTGGGCTGTTTTCGTCCTCGCTTCGCTCGGATCGGCGCTGCGCGCCGCCCCAAACCGGCTGTCGCCGGTTTGTCGAACATGGCTTCTCATCCTCAGCCATGCTCGCCAATAAAAAAGGCCTCCAAAAAGGAGGCCTTTTTTATTGGCGGACAGGGTGGGATTCGAACCCACGGTACCCTTGCAGGTACGCCGCATTTCGAGTGCGGTGCCATCGACCACTCGACCACCTGTCCGCCGGCCGGAATATAGAAGCCGGACGGGCAAGGCAAGCCGTTTCGGCACCTGCCTTTTCCCGGAATTTACGCTTCCGCCGAAGGCCGCGGCGTTGAACCCCTCCCCCGTTCATGGTCCGATTGCCCAAACGGCAAAGCCGGACAACAAAGGGGAAACATCATGGGCAAGGCATTCTCGGCAGCATTGGTGATGGCGGCGGGTTTGGGTTTGACGGGCGCCAGCATGGCGCAGGTCCCTGACACGGTGGACGGGCATGTGCTGGCGGCACAGAAGGCCGCAGGCCTGGATTTCTCCGGCACCCTGAATGTTCTGTGCGTTCAGCCGTCCGACGGCGCCGATCCCTCGGCCGCGATGATGCGCGCTGTGGCCGCCGGCAAGCCCCGGCCCATACCGGCGCGCGACACCTGGTATGCCGAACCGGCCCAGGTATTCGACAATGTCTATTTCATCGGCACCAAGATCCACAACAGCTGGGCAATCAAGACCAGCGCCGGCATCATCGTCCTGGACACCATGTTCAACTATGCCGCCGAGGCCGAGATCGTGGACGGCCTCAAGAAGCTGGGCCTCAACCCCGCCGACATCAAATATGTGATCGTCAGCCACGGGCACGGCGACCATGACGAAGGCGCCAAGCTGCTGCAGGACAAGTATGGCGCCCATGTCATCATGGACGCGGTGGACTGGGACACGATCATCAAGGCTAACAACATGCCGGGCGGCGTGCCCAAGCGCGACATGGAAGCCAAGGACGGCCAGAAGCTGACCCTGGGCGATGAAACCATCACCGTCATCAAGACGCCGGGCCACACCCTGGGCACCCTGTCCTATCTGTTCCCGGTCAAGGATCACGGCAAGACGCTGACGGTGGCCTATTCCGGCGGCATGGGCTTCAACTTCCCCCGGAGCAAGGCGCGCTTCGATACCTATATCGCGTCGGCGGAAAAGTTCGCTGCCGCGGCCAAGGCGGCAGGCGCCACCATCGTCTTCTCCAATCACTCCATGTACGATCAGGCTTGGATCCGCAGCCGCTGGGTGCGCAAGGCCAGCGACCCCAGCCCCTTCATTGTCGGTGCCGATGGCGTGGCGCGCTATATGACCGTGCTGAGCGAATGCGCCAAGGCGGCGAAAATCCGCACCAAGAACTAGGAACAGGCGGCGGCGGCGATCACTCCGCTGCCGCTTCTCCAAACCCCAGCACATCGCCGGGCTGGCAATCCAGCGCCTCGCAGATCGCGGCCAGGGTGGAAAAGCGGATCGCTTTTGCCTTGCCGGTCTTGAGGATCGACAGGTTGGCCAGGGTGATATCCACCTTCTCCGCCAATTCGGTCAGGGTCATGCGGCGCGCGTAAAGCATGTCGTCGAGCTTGACGATGATCTCCATGAGCTAGACCGTGCCTTCCAGATCGGCCCGCATTTGCGCGCCGTGGCGGAAGATGCGCGCCAGCACGAAGATCAGCAGTACCGCCAGCAGCCCCGTCAGCGAGATGCCATCGCCGCCATCGATGTGCCCGGCGATGTTATTGTCGGGCGCAATCGCCACCACCATGGTGGTGGACAGGAACTGCACCACCATCATGCCCAGCAGCAGCCAGCCTATGCGCTTCAGCCGCTCGGCATTGTCGCCGACAAAGGGATCGCCGGCGATGGCGGTATCCACGATGCCGTGGGTGGCACGAACGGCGAAAAGCACCAGGACAGTGCCGATCAGTCCACCCGCCACCAGGAACAGGGCCGCGGCCAGGATGGTGATCAGCGGCACGCCTTCCACCGAAAGCGGGACAGAGAAGACCGGCAACAGCGACGGCGCCACCAGCAGCGCGCCCAGCGCCAGGACCACGGCGATGAAGGTCAGGGCCAGCACCACCGAAAGGAAGACGCAGAAAATGGTGGCCGCCTTCAGCAGCCATTGGGTGATCGTGAACAGATGATGTTTGTCGGCCATGGAAGCCCTCCCGCGATTTATCGGGCTTCAATACCAAGATTATTGATATTCGGCAAGTAGTTTATCGATATTCGATAATATCAAGCCGCGACAAAGGCTTGGCCGCGTCACTGCCCCATCATCATCTTCACATCAGCCTCGGTCACCGGCTTCTTGTAGCTGTTGCCGAAGTGGGTGCGCACATAGGTGACGACCCCCGCGATCTGGGCGGGCTTCAACAGGTCGGTCAGCGGCGGCATCGCGCCCCTGCCCTGCAGGATCATGCCGATAGGATAGCCGGGCTCCGCCAGCTTGGGATTCTTGGCCAGCGCCGGGATCATCGCGGCGCCCTTGCCGCCCTTGGCATCGGCCATGTGGCAGGCCTGGCAGACCTGTTGATAGACCTGCTCGCCGGTAATGGGGGGCGGCGCCTTGTTGGTCGCGCTGCCGGCGGTGTCGCCGCCGCTGGGCACCTGGGCCAGCACCGGGTTCGCAGTCAGCGCCAGGATCAACAATGCAATGCGTTTCGCCGACATGATCAGGCCTCCAGCGCGCGCTTGTGCAGGCGGCTGATAGCGTCCAGCGAGGACAGCAGCGCGCCCTCCATCCAGCAGCCGACATAAGAAGCGTGCTCGCCCGCCAGCACCACGCGGTCGTCCACCTTTACCAGTTCCTGATAGTGCGTCTTGCGCGTCTCCTCGTTCCAGCGGGCGCAGCAGCCCATGGTCCAGGGCACGCGGCTCCACGCCACCGATGTGCCGTTCTGGAATTCCTTGCGGTAGGTGCCCGGATGGAAGACCGAGCCCTGGGCCAGCGCCGCCTCGATGCGCTGCTCCGGCGTCATGCCGGCCAAACGGTAAGCGCCCGCGCCGCTGGCGAAGGCGCCCAGCAGCACACCGGGGCCATCTTCGAACAAATGATAGTTGGGATAGGAGATCAGCGAGATGTCCTGGCTGGTGAAGCTGTGGCCGCCATAGATGTAATCGTCGGTTTCCCAGAAGCGGCGCGCCATCTGCAGGCCGATCTTCACCGAATTGCTGTAGGGCACCGCCGAAATCGCCGACTTCTTGGCCGGGGCCATGTTGTTGGGGATCTGGTTCAGCACCCCCAGCGGAATGGCGCAGACGCAATAGTCGGCCTTGGCCTCGGTGACCGCGCCGCTGGCGGTATCGGCATAGGTGACGGTGACGCCGGTCTTGCTCTGGTTGATGTTGGTGACCTTGGC
>CANCMM010000013.1:0-14276 GCA_947379335.1 Alphaproteobacteria bacterium
GACCACCTGCACCGGGTTGTATTCCATGGTCGGCGGTGACGGCAGATGCACACCACCATCGCCGTAAACGCGGTGTTGTGCCTTGGTCAGGGCATTGCTGATCGACACCGCTTTGCGAATGGCGGCGATGTTGCTGAGATCGGGGCCCAGCACGCCGCCGCCGCCCTCCACCATGTGGCAGCTGTCGCAGCCGCCTTTGCCGAAAAACACCGCGCGGCCATGCGCCACATCACCGGGCAGCGGCGCATCCAGCGCCGTGCCGCGCAAGGCATGGATATAGGCGCCCAGACTGGATACTTCGTCAGCCGACAGGCGATTGCCCCAGGCCGGCATGGCGGTGCCGGGAATGCCATTGCGCACCACGTTCAACAGCTGCGCATCGCTGCGCTCGCCGCGCATGCTGGTGGCGCTGGCATTGACGATGGCCGGGGCGCGGTCGCCCGCCCCCGCATCGGCGCCATGGCAGGCGGTGCAGTTCTTGTCATAGACCGCCTTGCCCTGAGCAATCGTTTCGGGACTCGCAGCAGGCTGCGCCAGCGCCGGAACGGCGGCGAGCATCAGGCAAACAAGGAAGCGCTTCATGGCTTGCCTCCCGCGTCCGGCAATCCGAAGGCAAAGACGTTGGTCCCCGCGGCGATGGCGAAAACCTGCTTGCCGTCCAGCATATAGGTGATGGGGCTGGCGGTAATGAAATCGCCGGTATTGAAATGCCACAGATCCTTGCCGGTCTTCGCATCCAGCATGGCGACATGGCCGAACTGTCCGGGCGCGAACAAGAGCCCGTTGGCGGTTGACAGCAGCCCCGGCCCGTAATGGTTGGAGCGCACTTCCGTCACGTCCCACATCCGTTTGCCGGTCATGGGATCCATGGCGCGGATATGACTGACCCATTTGGTCTTGTCGTCCGGGCTTTCGATATAGCTGGTGCCGGCGCCCGGCGTGACGCTGGAGCGGAAGTTCACCCCGCAGCCCTCCACCGCATGGAAATAGAGCCAGCCGGTTTGCGGACTATAGGTCGCCGACGGCCAGTTGGTAGCGCCCGCGGTGGACGGACAGGTCAACGTGCCTTTGATCGACGGCTTGGCGCCGTCGCCCAGCAGGATGGGCCGACCCTCCGGCGACAAGCCCGTCGCCCAGTTCATGTCGTCGATGAAGGAATTGCCGCGCAGGAATTTTCCGTTGGTGCGGTCGATCAGATAGAAAAAGCCGTTGCGGTCGGCATGCATCAACAGCTTGCGCGGCTTGCCTTCATACATCGCATCCACCAGCACCTGGCTGCCGCTGGCGGCGTCCCAGTCATGCTGGTCGTGCGGCGTGGTCTGGAAATGCCATTTCAGCTTGCCGGTATCGACATCAATGGCGACGATGGAGTCGCTGTAGAGATTGTCGCCCTCGCGCACTTCGTTGGAATAAGGCGGGTTGGGCTGGCCGGTGCCATAGATGATGACATTCTGCTCCGGGTCATAAGAGCCACTCATCCAGATGGCCCCGCCGCCTTCCCTGGTGTTGCCGGACCAACTTTTGTATTCGGGGTCCTCGGGCCGGGGGATCGAATGCCAGGTCCAGGCGTGCTTGCCGGTCCTGGCATCGTAAGCCTGGATGTAACCGTCCGGCTGGTCCAGCACCCCGACGATGATCTTGCCGTTCGCCGCCATCGGCGCCACGCCGGACAGCCGCCTTCCGCCATCCACCGCCACGTCCCACACCACACCGCCCGAACGCGCATCCAGCGCCACCAGATGCGCGTCGCTGGTGGCGATATAGACCTTGCCGTCATAGACCGAGGTGCCGCGATAGGCTGCGGTGCTGGCCGGCTGGCGCTGGTAGCGCCAGATGACATTGCCGGTGCGCGCATCGATAGCGTCCACCCGGTTGTATTGCGGGATGTACATCACCCCATCCTTGACCACCGGTGTCATCTCAAGTTCACGCGAACCTGCCACGTGATAGACCCACTTCACCTGCAGGCGATGGGCGTTGGCGGGGGTGATCTGTTTCAGCGGTGAGTGGCGCTGGGAATTGTAGCTGCCGGGATAGACCGTCCATTCGCCAGGCGCGGACGGACCGGGGTTATTAATGGAAGGCTGGCCGAGCGCCGGGGTCAGCAGCATCAGACTCGTCAGAAGCGCATGCTTGAGCCGCATCCCGTTTCCCCTTATTTTTCAGCACTAGACCAAAAAACCTTCGAGGTGGGAAGCCGATGACCCGCAAAATCGCCCTTCTGACGCTGCTGCTTTGCACGCCGCTGCCTGTCCTGGCAGCCCCGCCCGAGATCGCCGGCGCGATCAAGGCCGACAAGCCTTACGGCGAAGGCCATATGAATTTTCTTTTCATCAAGGCCTACAACGCCCGCTTCTGGATCGACGGCGCGGGATGGTCGATGGAAGCACCCTGCGCCATGGAGATCACCTATGGCATGGGCTTCGACACCTCCGACCTGGTCGAACGCACCATCAAGGAAATGAAGAATGTCGATCCGGCCCTCGGTGATGCCGAAGTGGCCAAGCTGACGCCACAACTGAACAAGGTCTATCCACCGGTAAAGTCTGGTGACCGGCTGATGGCGCTGTATGAGCCGGGCAAGCCGATCGCATTCTTCCACAATGGCACGCCGACCGGCAGCATCGACAATGCTTACGCCAAGGATTTCTTCGGCTTGTGGCTGCTGCCCAACACCTCCAGCCCGTCCCTGCGCGCCAAGCTGCTCAAGTTGAAATAGGCGCTTTGCCCGAAAGTCGTGCGCCCAGCCCCAGCAATCCCGGCATGGCGCGGATCACCGCAAGGCTCGCAAAGCGGGTGGGTGCGCGCATCGCCAGGTGCGCGAAGACGGAGGCGGCGCGGATGCGCGGCGCAAAATGTTTCTTCCACTCTTTCGCATAAGCTTCACCGCGATGTGCAATCAACAGCCGGGCCAGCAGCCCTGATGACTGAATCGCCATGCTGATGCCTTCGGCGATCACCGGATGCGCCTCGCCCGCGATATTGCCGGTGAAATAGATGCCATCTTCAAAACGCGCGCGGATGCCCGGATGGATCGGTCCGGTGGAGAGGAAATTGCCCTGCAAAGTCGCATCGCCCAGCGCCACCTGCACGCCGCGCGTGGTTTCCATGATATGCGCCAGCACCGCTTCCGCCGCCTTGCCGCCATGCCGAGCGCGCGCTGCCGCCATCGTATCGCGCCGGATGCAGCAGGACAGCGAGGTGCGCCCGGCATCGGTGTGCACCAACCCGCCATAGCCGCCGGGAAAAGCCAGCAGCGGCATCAGCCCGGCCGGCAGCGCGCCACCGGAAAAATGCGCCTTGAAGGCAAACAGGTCGGACGGCGACGGCGCGTCTGACGGTATGGCGAAGGCACCTTTGGCATTCCAGGAGCCGCAGGCGGCAATCACGGTGCGGGCGGCGATGCTGCGGCCATCATCATCCAGGGTGACGGTGAAGCCATCGCCGTCCCGTAGAACCGTCATCGCTTCCATCGGCGCGAACAGTTCGGCGCCCGCTTCCCGTGCGGCGTCGCGCAGCATCACGTCCAGATGTTCGCGGCCCAGTGCCCTGCCCCAGGCCTGCTCGTGCGCTGCCGCCAGCATCGCCTTGCCGGCATAGACGCCCACCCGCGTCACCAGCGGGCCGGCAGCGGCGATGAAGGGTACGGCGACGCCGCACGCCTTCAGCACCGGCATGGTGGTGGCAGAAATGAACTCGCCGCACACTTTGCGGCGCGGGAACTGCGCCTTCTCCACCAGCGCCACCCGCCAGCCGGCCTGCGCCAACAGCCGCGCGGCGGACGCGCCGGCGGGACCTGAGCCGATGATCAGCGCATCATATCGCATGGGCCTTGAACACATGGGTGAAGGGAAAGGCGCTGCGTTCGCCCAGTCGCCAGGCGCCCGCCTGCGGCCAGAGACTTGAAATCTCGGCATCGCGAAAACCGGCGCGCACGCTGGCCACCGCGTCATGGCGGGTGACGTCATTGGCGCCCAGCGCGAATACCAGATGTGATGCAAACAAGGCAAAGCGGGAACGGCGCGGTTCGCAAACCGCAAAGCCCTTGACGCGCCCCGCCACCAGCGCCAACAGCTGTTCCAGCGCCGCATCGTCCAGATGGTGCAGGAACAGATTGACGGTGACGATGTCTGGCGTGATCTGCGGCAAGGTTTCGAAAATATCGCCCTGCGCCACCTCGCAGGACCAGCCCAGCGCGGCGAACTGGCTCCGCGTTTCGGCGCTGACAATATTCTGGCGGTCGGCGATCAGAACAGTGACGCCGGGCCAGCGCTTCGCCAACCGCCGCGCCACCGACAGCATGAAGCGGCCATCGCCACCGCCCAAATCGACCAAAGTTTTGGGCGCAGAGAAATCCGACAGCGCCTTTGTCATGATCGCAGCTTGGCGCATCACCCCATTGATCCGCGCCAGGTCGCGGCGCGAACGCAGGGCGCGGGGATCATCCGGCGCCAGGTGATCCAGGATTTCCGGCATCAATATTCTTTTTGGCGCGCGCATCACGCCGCCATGCGGAACATCATGGTCTCGGCCACTAGGCCCGGGCCGAAGGACATGGCGCAGCCGCGCTGGCCGCCCCTCGCCTCGCGCATGATGCGGTCCAGCACAAACATCACCGTGCCCGACGACATGTTGCCGAAATCGTTCAGCACGCTGCGCGACGGCGCCAGCGCTTCGGGGGGCAAAGCAAAGGCCTGCTCCACCGCATCCAGCACCGTGCGCCCGCCCGGATGAATCGCCCAAAGGTCGATGTCATTGGCGCCGCCCAATATGTCGTCGCGCGATTCCGACAAAGCGGTGCGGATGGCACCGGGCACCGCGCCCGACAGCACCATGTCGAAACCTTGCTGGCGAATATGCCAGCGGATCAGCTCGCGGGTGTCCGGCACCAGTGCGGCGCGGAAGGATGTCATTTCAACCCCGATGGGATCGGCGCTGACCAGCGCGGCGGCGCAGCCATCGGCGAACAGCAGGAAGGACAATATCTCTTCGAGATCGTCGGTTTCGTGCAAATGCAGGGTGCAGAGTTCCAGGTTCACCGCCAGCACCCGCGCTTGCGGTTCGGAGCGCACGATGTGGCGCGCCAGCTTCAACGCATTGATGGCGGCGTAGCAGCCCATGAAGCCCACCATGGTGCGTTCCACATGGGACGGCAGGCCGCAACGCTCCACCAGTTCCAGGTCGATGCCCGGCGCGGACAGGCCGGTGCAACTGGTGACGATGACATGGGTGATACGGCTGCGGTCTTCGCCCACCAGCAATTTCTCGACCGCTTCCACCGCCAGGCCCGGCGCGCAGACTTCGAACTTCTGCATCCGCGCCGCGGTATCGGGGAAGGCACCCAGCTTGTAGAAGCCTTCGGCATCCACCGCCGCGCCTTGCGCGCCCGGCTCCAGAAACGAATAGCGGCGCGAAATGCCGCTGCGCTCGGCCATGCGGTCGAACAAGGCGGCGCGGCGATTGTCGTGGCGCAGCATCTGCCGGCCGAAGCGCAGGAAGGTGTCGTGCACGTCGTGCGGCGGGTTGGCTGTGGCGATGCGATTGATGAAGGCTTCCGACATGGCGCCAGCCTAGCCCAACTTTCCGCAAGCCGCCGCCTTTTTATTACACATGTAGGCGGAATAAATTTGGAACAAATTCAGTCTACCAAAGATGAACGCGCTCTTCGGGTGGCAAATAGTATTTCTGCCCGGGTTTCACGTCGAAGGAGTCGTACCAGGAATCCATGTTCCGGGTGGGGCCAATGACGCGGAACTCCGCCACGGTGTGTTCGTTCGACCGGGTCTGGGTGCGGATCGCCGCTTCGCGCATCTTGGTGCGCCACACCTGGCCGAACGACAGGAACAGCCGCTGGTCGCCGGTATACCCATCCAGCACCCTGGGTTTGCGGCCATGCAGCGACAGGCGGTAGGCCTTGAGCGCGATCGCCAGCCCCGCATTGTCGGCAATGTTCTCGCCCAGAGTGTTCTGGCCGATGACATGCAGTTCCGGATCGGTTTTGGGCAAAGGAGTGAAGCCGTCATACTGCTTCACCAGGGCGGCGGTGCGGGCATCGAAATTGGTGCGGTCTTCCTTGGTCCACCAGTCCTGGAACACGCCCTTGCCGTCATACTTGCTGCCCTGGTCGTCGAAACCGTGGCTGATCTCGTGGCCGATCACCGCGCCGATGGCGCCGTAATTGACCGCATCATCGGCATTGGGATCGAAGAAGGGCGCCTGCAGGATGGCGGCGGGGAACACGATCTCGTTGAAGGACGGATTGTAATAGGCGTTGATGGTGGAGGGCGTCATGCCCCACTCGCTCTTGTCCACCGGCTGGTTGATGCGGGACAGGTCGCGGTTCCATTCATACAGCGCACCGGCCTGCACATCGGCGATCATGTCGCCCTTCACCACCTGGAAGTCGGAATAGTCGCGCCACTTGGTGGGATAGCCGATCTTGGGCGTGAAGCGGTGCAGCTTGTCCAGCGCCTTGGCGCGGGTGGCCGGCGTCATCCAGGTCAAGGTGTTGATGTCGGCCTCATAGGCCTTCAGCAGGTTGGAAACCAGCAGGTCCGCCTTGGCCTTGGACTCCGGCGGGAAGTAACGCGCGACATACAGCTTGCCCAGCGCCTCGCCCAAGAGATTGTCCAGCAGATGCACGCCGCGGGTCTTGCGATCCAGCTGCTGGGTGCGGCCCGACAGCACGGTGCCATAGAAGGCAAAATCACGGTTGTCGAACTTCGACGGCAGATAGGCCGCGAATGTGTGCAGGTAATGCACCACCAGATAATCGCGCCAGGTGGAAACCGGCGTGGCGGTGAATATCTTGGCCAGCGGACCGAAGGCGGACTTTTCCGCCACGATCACCTGGCGTTCGCCGCGCGGACCGCTCAAGGGGATGCGGCTTTCCGCCAGGAAATTGTCCCAGGGGAATTCCGGCGCCAGCGTCTTAAGCGCGGACACCGGCATGGGATTGTAGATCTTGTCGGCATCGCGGCGGTCGGCGCGGTTCCACGATACCTTGGCGATCTCGGTTTCCAGCGCCAGCACCCGGTCGGCGCGCGCCGCACTGTCGGTCATGCCGGCCAGGTCCATCATCTCGGCGAGATATTTGCGGTAGGCCTCGCGCGTCTTGACGATCTCGGCATCGTCCTTGAGGTACTAATCGCGATCGGGACGACCCAATCCGCCCTGCGAAAGATTGACCGAGTAATTGTCGGGATTCTTGTCGTCCACCCCGATGCCCATATTGTAGACGCTGGCGGTGTTGAGCTTCACCGAAGCCATGGCGCGGGCCACATCCGGCAGGGTCTGCAAGCCGTTCAGGTAATCCAGGTCCTTCTGCGCCGGCTTCAGCCCGGCCGCGTCAATCGCGGCGGTGTCGGTGAAGGTGTCAAACAAGTCGCGCAGCTTCTTTTCTTCCGGCGCCAGCGAAGCTTCCGGTTTGGCCGCCAGGTCGTTGACGATGGTCTTGAGCCGTTCCTCGCTGAGGATCTGCAGCTGCTGGAAGGAGCCGATGCTGGAACGGTCCGGCGGGATGACGACGGTGGCCAGATACTTGCCGTTCACATGCCGGAAGAAGTCGTCGCCGGGCGCCACCGACTTGTCCATGCCGGAAAGATCGACGCCCCATGTGCCCAATTGGGCACCCGCAGCCCAGACTGGCGCGGCCAGGGCCAGCGCGCCGCACAGAAAGAGCGAAAGCTTGGAAGGTGACATGGCGTTTCTCCGGCAGACTTTGCGGTCAGCTTAATTGGGGGATTGCGGTTTTTCCAAGGGTGGCGGCTCGACCGTGACGCCGGCGGCCACGGTCCGGCCATCGGCCAGCTTGGTCATGGCCACGGTCACAAGGGCGCCTGGCACCAACAGGCTTTTGTCGCCCACGGCCAGCGCCGAAATCTGGCTGCTGGGCATCACTTCGATCATGGCATCGGCGGCGCAGGCCAGTGGGCTGGCATAAGCGGGCGGCGACGCCCGGCCCTCGCAGACGGTACGGCCCGCGCCGGCGCTGTTCAGCACCGCGCCGCGATAGTGGAGCGTCATGGTGCCGTCATTCTTGTCGTCCGCGGAGGTGAACTGCACCACCGTCACCGTACCGTTGATGACGATCCGGTCGGCGTCGGGGAAGCGGCCTTCGCCGCTGCCCCGCAGCGCCGGTGGATACAGATAGACATCGCTGGCGCGCATCACGCCGTTGCGCCCCACCGTGACCGCCGCCCCAGCATAGTCGCCCGCCTTGATGGCATCGAAGCAGGCGCGGCTGGCGCCGACATAGCGGGTCTGCGGGGTGATGAAGACCGTCATCGACTCCTTGAGCGTCGACTTTGCGCCCGGCTCCAAGGTCATCGCCTGGCCGTCAAACGCGGTGAGCTTGGCCTTCACCCGCACCACGGGCTCGGCCGCAAACGACTGCGCCGCGGTGAGAACCGCGGCGCAGGCAAGCAGAATACCAAAGCGTTGGATCAATGACGCGGCTTCTGGAACTTGAGCATGAACTGGTTGGTCTTGCCCTTCACATCGGCCTCGAACACCCGCTTGGTGCCGTCATCGGAGGAATAGTTCAGATCCTTGCTTTCCGCGACCAGCTTGAAACCGGCGGCTTCCACTTCCTGCTTCACGGTGGATTCCTTGATGCGGTGCAGTGCCTCGGTGACGTCATCGCCGGCGCTGTCGGCCGCCTTGTGGTCGATGATGACGTAATAGCCGCCCGGCTTCAGCGACTTGTAGATCGCCTTGTTCACCTCATTCACATCCATCGCATACTGCTTGTTGTGCATGTCGTGATAATTCTGCGAGGTCCACACCACGTCCACCGCCTGCGGCGTCACGAACTGCGGCAACGGGCCATGGATCACGCCCAGATTCTTGTAGATCGCTTTCAGATCGGCGAACTGGTTGTCCGGATCCTTGTTCTGGGTCTTCAGGCGCGCGTCATACTGGCTGCCGAAATAGGCATAGACCCGGCCGCCCGGCTCCACCGCCTTGGCGAAAATGCGGGTGAAATAGCCGCCGCCCGGCAGCATATCCACCACCACCTTGCCCGGCCCAATGCCGGCGAACGCAAGCATATCGGCCGGCTTGCGGTTTTCGTCGCGCGCCGTGTCAGCGGCGGGACGGCCGGCATCGGCAACCGCCGCCTTCATTTTCGCCGTCGGAGCGGCAAGCACGATCGCGGACGACGCCATCAGCGCCACGACCGCCAGCAAAAGACTTGTATGCTTCATCTTCCCCACTCCTGTTTTTGTTGACGTCAGCCTAGCGCATTTTCGCACGCTCGCAGAAGACCCTTTTGGGCCCAAAACACCTGCCTTTTAAGCAGGCACCACCAGGGGGTATCCCGGCTCCTGCTTGGAGGCATGGATCACCAGCGAGCTTTTCACGCTGGCGACATTCTTCTCGGCGGTGACGGTGTCGGTGATGAAGCTCTGGAAGGCCGACAGGTCGCGCGCCACGCATTTGAGGATGAAATCCACTTCGCCCGACAGCATGTGGCACTCGCGCACTTCGGGCCAGCGCCGCGCGCTTTCCTCGAAATGCTTCAGGTCGCCGTCCTTCTGGCTGGCCAACCCGACAAAAACAAAGCCGGTGACTTCAAAGCCCAGCGCCTTGCCGTTCAGCTCGGCGTGATAGCCCTTGATGAAGCCCGCCTTCTCCAGCGCGCGGATGCGGCGCAGGCAGGGCGGCGCGGTGATCTTGGCGCGCCGCGACAATTCCACATTGGTGATGCGGCCGTCGGCCTGCAGCTCGGACAGGATGCGCAGGTCTATGGCGTCCAGTTTGCGGGTGTCCACGCACGATCCTGATGAAAGGGCTCGGTGCTATAACGCGCGCAAAGCGTCCGCGCAATAATGTTTCTCGAATCGTCTTGTAACGGCCAGAAGTTTGCGTCCGAACTGGCCTGCATAACCTTATGCACCGGCTAGGGTTTCCACCCCGCTTGACGGCGCGCCTTGCCATTACGATATGACATAGCCAGACCCGCGATTGCCGCAAAGCCAAGCAAAGACAAAGCCATGAACGCCAACACCCCCAAGCACTCCAAAATCATCATCCTGGGCAGCGGCCCGGCCGGCTGCACCGCCGCCATCTATGCGGCCCGCGCCATGCTGGAGCCGACCTTGATCGCCGGCATCCAGCCGGGCGGCCAGCTCACCATCACCACCGAGGTGGAGAATTACCCCGGCTATGCCGAGGCCATCCAGGGCCCCTGGCTGATGGACCAGATGCAGGAACAGGCCAAGGCGCTGGGCACCAACTTCGTCAGCGACACCATCGCCAAGGTGGACCTGTCGCGGCGGCCCTTCACCCTTCTGGGCGACAGCGGCGATGTCTACACCGCCGATACCCTGGTGATCGCCACCGGCGCCTCCGCCAACTGGCTGGGCATCCCCAGCGAAAGCGCCTTTCAGGGCTTTGGCGTCTCGGCCTGCGCCACCTGCGACGGCTTCTTCTATCGCGGTAAGGACGTCGCGGTGGTCGGCGGCGGCAATACCGCTGTCGAAGAGGCGCTGTTCCTCACCAATTTCGCCGACAAGGTCACACTGGTGCATCGCCGCGACTTCCTGCGCGCCGACAAGACCAACCAGGCGCGGCTGAACGCCAACAAGAAGATCGACATCCTGTACGACACCGAGATCGCCGAAGTGCTGGGCACGACCGAGCCCAAGGGCGTCACCGGCGTGAAGCTGCGCAACACCGTCACCGGTTCGGTCCATGAACAATCGGTGCATGGCCTGTTCATCGCCATCGGCCATTCGCCCGCCACCGGCCTGTTCCACGGCCAACTCGACATGGACGAGAGCGGCTATATCAAGACCGCGCCGGATTCCACGCATACATCCGTGGCGGGCGTGTTCGCCGCCGGCGACGTCAAGGACAAGGTGTTCCGCCAGGCCGTGACGGCGGCGGGCATGGGCTGCATGGCGGCGCTGGAAGCCGAACGCTTTCTGGCCGGCGCGCACACGGGTGACTTGGCGCTCGTCTAGGGGCGCTTATTCGAGGGAGACTGGTCATGGATTGGGACAAGCTTCGCATCTTCCACGCCGTCGCGTCGGCGGGAAGCTTCACCCATGCCGGCCAGAGCCTGGGCCTGTCGCAGTCGGCGGTCAGCCGCCAGATCAGCGCGCTGGAAGAGGAAATCTCCACCCCACTGTTCCAGCGTCATGCCCGCGGCCTGACGCTGACCGATGAAGGCGAACTGCTGTTCACCGCCGTCACCGACGTGCTGGGACGTCTGGCCTCCGCCGAAGAAGCGCTCAAGAATGTCCATGAAAGCCCGCGCGGCGCGCTGAAGATCACCGCCAGCCACGGCATCGGCGCCTATTGGCTGTTGCCGCGGCTTGGCGCCTTCCTGGCGCAATATCCGGAAGTCGAAGTGCATCTGGTGATGGACGACAAGGAGCTGGATCTGGCCCAGCGCGAGGCCGATCTGGCCATCCGCATGCGCGCCCCGGTCCAGGCCGACCTGATCCAGCGCAAGCTCTTCACCGTCCATTATCACATGTACGCCGCCAAGACGTACCTGAAGGAGCATCCCGCCCCCGCCACACTGGAAGATGTCGCCGACCACGCCATCATCGTCTATGGCGAGACGGCGGTGCCGGAGATCCGCGACATCAACTGGCTGCTGGAAGCGTTCAAGAAGAACGCCAAGCCGGGCGGCAAGGGCCGCATCATCCGCATCAACAACATCACCGGCATCCTGCAGGCGACCGAAGCAGGTCTGGGGATCGGGGTGGTGCCGGACTATGTCGCCGCCCAGCATCCGGAACTGGAACGGGTGCTGCCCGATGTGGCGGCGCCCGGTTTCGATGTGCATCTGGTCTATGCCGATGCCCTGCGCCAGTCCAAGCGCGTGGCGGCGTTCCGCGACTTCGCGGTCAAGTCTTCCAAGGACTGGCAGTACTGATCAGCCGGTCGTGGTCGTGGTCGTGGTCGTGGTTGTGGTCGTGGTGCTGACCGGCGGGGCCACGATATTGTTCTGGCTGCCGATGACCTGCGAACTGAGCGCCGAGCTGGTGCCCGAGATCAGGATGCCGACGCCGGCCATGATCACCGCACCGGTACCAATCATCAAAGCGGTGGTTTGAGACGTCATGCGGGCCTGCTGCACGCCGGCCGGACGGCCCGGGGCCAGGGCTTGCGCGAACGCGCCATTCGCCAGAAGGCTGGCGGCCAGCACGGCACCCACAAAAACACGCATGAAACGCTCCAAAGCCCGCTCAAAGCAGCAGACGCGCCCCTTGTAGCGGGACACTATCCTTCCGTCCATCTTCCTGAAAAAGCGCCGCTTTTTAGAAGAAAGTCGGTGGCATCACCCCGTTGCGGCCCTGGATTCGGGTGCAGGCCAGCGGCTTCAGGACCTTGGTGGTTCCCAGGCGCAGGATGGTGCGGCTGCCGGGGCTGAGGACGCAACCATCCACCGCCAACTTGGCCCAGAAGCTGTTATGGGCGCAGGTCTCCGGGCCCATGACCCGGGTTCCGGTCAATTCCTGGCGCGCGCGGCAGGTGACGGCGGCAGGATCGCCTTCGCCGCTGGGACGGTCCACTATAGGCGCGGATGCCAACGACATGGCGCCAAGCCTGTCCAGCATCTCGTTCTGCACGCAGAGCGGCCAGCCACGCGCCTTGGACGCAGCCACCAGTTCGGGTGCGTTGCAGGTGATGGCTTCGGGATCGTGTGCGCCGATGGGCGGGGTTTCGGCTTGTGCCGCGGCGAAAATCAGAAAAGCGCACCCGGCGATGCCAGACAGGATTTTCATCATGGACCTCATCAAGGTTTGCGGTATGACACCAGCATAGTCCCGCGCGTAACGCCGCGCGAGGTGATGATCGGGTCCGACACTTCTTTGAAGTGCTTGTAATGGACCGCGGCCAGATGCTGCTGGAATGCCGCCTCGTCGTCATAGACCTCATACAGGAACAGGTGGTCCGGGGTGGTGGCCAGCTCATAGACATTGAATTCGCGGCAGCCGGGCTCATTCGCCACCGAAGCCTTAGCGTTCTCGGCCATCATCGTCTTGAAGCGGTCGAAATTTTCCGCCGCAGTGCCGAAATCCACCGTCACCACATGGAAATGCGGTGCCGATATGGATTGAGCGGCGGCCGGCAAGCAAAGCGCCAGAAAACCGCTGCACAGGATGCCAAAAATGCTGCACCGCATCTGTCTCTCCATGGTGAACCCATCCACTGCCCGCGCCGGTATACCCCAAATTGATCCGGCGGGCGCGTCGCGCGTATACTCACCGGAGGGCGACAGGAGATTTCCGATGATCCGTTCCCTCGTTCTCGCCGCCACGCTTGGCTGCGTCACCGTACCGGTCATGGCTCAGCCTTATCGTGAGCAAGACAAGCGCGAGGCGCCCTGCCTGCGGCAGCGCAACATTTACGACTATCAGGTGGTGCCGGGGAACCGCTCGCTGATCGTCACCGACCTTTCCCGCCAGCGCTACCGGCTCAACTTCATGGGGCGCTGTTATAATCTGCAGTATCAGTTCGGCCTGGCTTTCAAGAGCCGCGGCGTTGGCACGCTTTCCTGCATCGAACGGGGCGACGAAATCCTGATGAACGATCCTGTCGGCCCCAACCAGTGCATCATCCAGAGCGTGGAGCTGCAGACCCGCGTCCTGGACCGGGCGGACGCGGAGGCCCTGCGTGCGCAGCAGGACCATAAGGACGGCCGTCGCGGAAATGACTGATTCCAGCGTTTTGACCGGCCCTTGGGTGCTGTCCTAATCAGCAAGTGAGTGGCCGGTTTTGCTTTCTTGAGTGGCCTAATTCGCTAGATGGGACTCTCCAACCAAGGAGAGAGCCATGAGTTTCAAGGATTACAAGAAGGGGCTGCACCGCCCCGAGAACCAGGCACTGGAGAACAGCCGCCACATCTACGCCAACTACAAGATCCCGCTGTCCAAGCGCCCCTGTAACCCCTGGTGGGCGCGCCAGCGGCACCCAGGCTGGGCAGCATATCATGCCAATAAGGACAAAGATCAGAGCTAGAACGGCACCGGCGGTTTCGGTAAGCTCCCTGCGGGTCAGCTTGAACCCCTGACCCGGTTTCGCATGGAATGGGCCCGGTCCGCCCCCCAGCCGCCGGGCCCTTTTCATGGCCCCGCTTCCGGCTTTGGATATCTGGGAGCACCACGGGCGCCCTCCCCTCACCAGACCATCTATTGGCGTCCGGCATGGTGCAAAACAGACACCAACGAATGTCCGCTTTACCCCAAAAGCGGACATTCGATCCAGGTCATCCCAATGTCCGCTTTGCGCCAAAAGCGGTCATTCGGACATCTCAG
>CANCMM010000014.1:0-14163 GCA_947379335.1 Alphaproteobacteria bacterium
GTTTTTGCGTTGCCGGGCGATTTCTCCCTGCTGGTCGCCCAGGATGTGCATGACCGCTATCTCACCGAGCGCATGTTCACGACCACCTTGCCCTGGACGGTGCTGCTGATCTTGGTGCTGGGCACGGCGGGCGGCGCGCTGATGAGCCGCAACATGCTGCGGCGGCTGGATGCCATCAACCGCACCAGCGGCGAGATCATCGCCGGTGACCTGACCCGGCGGGTGCCGCTGACCGGATCCGGGGGCGGGTGCGATGCCCTGTCCGACAACCTGAACCGCATGCTGGACCGCATTGAGCGGCTGATGAAGGGCATGCGCGAGGTCACCGACAGCGTGGCGCATGATCTGCGCACGCCGCTGAACCGCTTGCGCAACCGGCTGGAGGAATCGGTGGCGCGGCTGAACGCCAGCGGCGCCCAGGCCAGCGAGATCGAGCGCGCCATCGCCGAGACCGACCAGTTGATCGCCACTTTCAATGCGCTGCTCCTGATCGCCGAGACCGATGCCGGCACCACCCGCGCCGCCATGTCGCCGCTGGATCTGGGCGAAGTCGCCGCCGACGTGGCCGAACTGTATGAGCCGCTGGCGGACGAAAAGAATATCGCGCTGACTTTGCTGCCGGCGGCGCCCGCAGGCGTGGAAGCCAATCGCAGCCTGGTCGCCCAGGCGCTGGCCAACCTGGTGGACAATGCCATCAAATACACTCCGGCCGGCGGCAAGGTGTGCATCGCCACCACCGTCAGCGACGAGGGCGTGGATCTGTCCGTCTCCGATACCGGTCCCGGCATTCCGCTGGCCGATCGGCCGCGTGTGACCGAACGCTTTGTGCGGCTGGAAGCCAGCCGCAGCTCCCCCGGCACGGGGCTGGGTCTGTCGCTGGTGGCGGCGGTGGCCCATTACCACGGCGCCGAACTGGTGCTGGAAGACAATGCGCCCACGGGCCTCAAGGCGGTGCTGCGATTCCCCAAATCCGCCATGCGCGCCTTGCCAGGTGCGCCGCTCAAAAGTGCGGCCGAGTAGGCTATAAGACGGGATGCTTCGCGTCCCACCTCTCCCATTCGATCCAACCCGCGTCATCCGCGTGAAAGAGGCGTTGGCCGAACAGGGCTTCGCCAGCGCTGAACCCTTGCTGGATGCAGTGTTCGGCAACAGTCCGTTCCTGGGACGGCTGGCGCAGCGCGAAGTGGGTGCGCTGGGAGAATATTTCGCGGCTGGGCCGCATGTCGTACTGAACGCCGCCATCCTGCTGGCACAGTCCGTGGCCCGCGCCGACAGCGAAGCGGTGGCGATGAAGGAGCTGCGCACCGCCAAGCGCCGCGCCGCGCTGGCCATCGCCATGGCCGATATCGCCGGTACTTGGGACGTCAACAAGGTGACAGCCGAATTGACCCGCTTTGCCGATGCCTGTGTTGGTGGCGCCTTGCGCTTCCTGCTGCGCGCCCAAGCCATGGGCGTGCCGGAAGTGGCGGAAGCCGCCTGCGGCCTCACCGTGCTGGCGATGGGCAAGTACGGCGCGTTTGAGCTGAACTATTCCAGCGACATCGACCTGGTGGTGTTCTACGACGCCGGAAAATTTCCCTTCGCCAAGCGCGGTGATCCGCGCGGCGCGGCAGTGGATATCGTGCGCGGGCTGGTGAAGCTTTTGTCGGAAACCACCAGCGATGGTTACGTCTTCCGCGTGGATTTGCGCCTGCGGCCCGATGCGGGCGCCACCCAGGTGGCGATCTCCACCGATGCGGCGCTGGATTACTATGAGGCGATGGGCCAGAACTGGGAACGCGCCGCCATGATCAAGGCGCGCGCCTGCGCCGGCGATCAAGAGACCGGCGCGCAAATCCTGACCGGCCTGAAGCCTTTCATCTGGCGGCGCTACCTGGATTTCGCCGCCATCGAGGACATCCAGTCCATCAAGCGCCAGATCCATGCCCACGTCGGGCATGGCCAGATCGCCGTGGCCGGGCACAATATCAAGCTGGGGCGCGGTGGTATCCGCGAGATCGAGTTCTTCGCCCAAACCCAGCAGCTGATCCTGGGCGGCCGGCACCCCGGCCTGCGCGTGCCCTCGACGCAAGGCGCGCTGGATGCGCTGGTGGGCGAGGGACGGGTGGACGCGATCGTGGGCGAAGAGCTTAAGCGCGATTACCGCTATCTGCGCATGTTGGAACACCGTCTGCAGATGGTGGAAGACCAGCAGACCCATTCGGTGCCGGGTGACGAGGCCGGCCTGTCCCACATCGCCTGCTTCATGGGCCATGACAGCGCCGGCGACTTTCGCGCCGAGCTGACGCGGGTGCTGGAAAATGTGCAGCGCCATTATGCCCGCCTGTTTGAAAGCGAACCGGACTTGTCTTCGGCGGAGGGCAATCTGGTTTTCACGGGCGTCGAGGAAGATCCCGAAACCCTGGCGACCCTGCTGGCGATGGGCTTCCAGGACGCCGCCCATGTCTCGGCCGCGATCCGTGGCTGGCATCATGGCCGCATCCGCGCCATGCGCGGCCAGCGGGCGCGCGAACTGCTGACCAAGCTGATCCCGGTCATTTTGAAGGCGCTGGGGGGCGCAGCCGATCCCGATGTCGCCTTCGCCCAGTTCGACCGCTTCCTCACCAACCTGCCGTCGGGGGTGCAGCTTTTCTCGCTGTTCCTGGCACGGCCGCAATTCCTGGACTTGTTGGCGCGCATCGTGGGCGCCACCCCGCGCCTGGCACATTACCTGGCGCGCAATCCCGCCATCATGGATGCGCTGCTGGATGCGGACTATCTCAGCCGGTTACCGTCGCGCGCCGAGCTGGATGCCCAGTTCGCGCGGGTCGTCGTCGGTAGCTATGAAGAACAGCTCGATGCCGCCCGGCGCTTCACCCGCGAGGCGATCTTCCAGGTCGGGGTGCAGATCGTGGAAGGCGTCGCCAAGGCGAACCAGGCGGGACCGGCGCTGGCCGACATCGCCGATTGCGTCATCGCCGGACTGTTGCCGCGTGTGGAAAATGAGTTGGCCGCAACGGCAGGGCGCATTCCCGGCGCCGGTTTTGCGGTGGTGGCGATGGGCAAGCTGGGCGGACGGGAAATGACCGCCAGCTCCGATCTGGACCTGGTGTTTGTCTATGATGTGACGGACGGGATCGAAGCGTCGGATGGGCCCAAACCCTTGTCGCCCACGCTTTACTTCGCGCGGCTGGCACAGCGGTTGATCGCCGCCCTGACCACCGCCACGGCGGCGGGCGCCTTGTATGAAGTGGATATGCGGTTACGCCCGACCGGCAATAAGGGCCCCGTAGCGGTATCCCTGAAGAGCTTTGCCGACTATCACGCCAGCGAAAGCTGGACCTGGGAGCATATGGCGCTGACCCGCGGGCGGCTGGTGGCTGGGCCGCGCGATCTTCAGGCGCGGGTGGCGGCGGAAATCCGCCGCCGTCTGGTGCAGGCGCGTGCGCCGGCCGCGATAATCAACGATGCGCGCGACATGCGCGCGCGCATGGCCGAGACATTCCCGGGCCGCAATGTGTGGGATATCAAGCATGCGCCAGGCGGGCTGGTGGATATCGAGTTCATCGCCCAGGCTCTGCAGCTGGTGCATGCCCAGGCGCAGCCGGACATCCTGAACACAAACACGGTGGCGGCGCTTTTCAATCTGAAGGCAGCGGGCTTCCTGGCCGCCGCCGATGCCGATGCACTGATCGCTTCGGCCGGATTGCAGCATGCTTTGACCCAGGTGCTGCGCATCGCGCTGGACGAGACGCCCGATATCGAGGAAGCGACACCGGGCCTGAAGACGCTTCTGACCCGTGCGGCGGGCGAAGGCAGCTTTGCGGCGACGCAGATGCGGTTGGCGCAGCTGCAGACCCAGACGCGCGATATCTTCAATCGCCTGCTTAATTAATCAGGTTGGCAGCCCGATAAGTTTTTCAGGTGGGAAGTCCAGATGCACCGCACCTATGGGTGGGGCGCTGCCGCTGACAAAGACCGGTTCACTGCGGCCGGCGATGCGGACATGGAAATGGCTGCGTTCACCCAGGAAGGTGGACGCTGCGATGTCGCCCGCCACGCCGGAGGCGGCAAAGCGCACATGTTCGGGGCGGATGGCCAACAGGATGTGGTCGTCCGCCTTGATGCCAGGGGCCAGGTTGGCGGTGGGCAGGGTGATAAGCCCCAACAGACCGGCGTTGAGGGTGGCGCTGACGCCCGCGATTTCGCGCACCGTTGCGTGGAAGAAATTCATTTCCCCGATGAAGTCCGCCACTTCGCGGCAGTTTGGGCGCTCATACAAGATGCGGGGATCAGCGATCTGCAGGATGCGGCCCTGATGCATTACCGCCACCCGGTCGGACAGCGATAGCGCCTCCTCCTGATCATGGGTCACCAGCAGGAAGGTGATGCCGACCTTGCGCTGGATGGCGCGCAATTCCACCTGCATGGCTTCGCGCAGCCGCTTGTCCAGCGCGCCCAGCGGTTCATCCAACAGCAGGATCTTGGGCTCGCGCACCAGGGCACGGGCGAGCGCCACGCGCTGGCGCTGGCCACCCGACAGCTGATCGGCGGCGCGGGCGCCCAGGCCCTCCAGCCGCACGGTCGCCAGCATTGCTTCAACGCGCGCACGAAGCTGATCTTTCGACAGCTTCAGCTTGCGCAGGCCATAGGCGATATTGTCGAACACATTGAGATGCGGAAAAATCGCATAGGACTGGAACACCATGTTGGTGGGCCGCAGATGCGGGGGCACCGTGTTCATGGCTTCGCTATCGATGGCGATGGTGCCGCTGTCCGGTGTTTCGAAGCCCGCGATCATGCGCAGCAAGGTGGTTTTGCCGCAGCCTGACGGGCCGAGCAGGGCGAAGAACTCACCGCGCGCCACCTCCAGGCTCACATCATTGACGACGGCTGCGCCGCCGAAGCTCTTGCTGACATTGCTGACGCTGAGAAAACTCATGCACCCACCACCCGGTTTTTCACGCCCAGATTGCGGACATATTCCGCACAGATCACCAGCACCACAGACGCGACGAGAATGACGGCGCCCAGCGCCAGCACCATGGGCAGGCGCTCCGGAAAGCGCAGTTGGCCCCAGATATAGATGGGCAAGGTCGCCTCGGTGCCCGACAGGAAAAACGCCACCAGGAATTCATCGAACGACGTGATGAAGGTCAGCAGCAGGCTGGCGGTGATGCCCGGCAGCATCAGGGGCGCGGTGATGCGCCAGAAGGTCATCCAACTGTCTTCACCCAAGTCGGCGCTGGCTTCTTCCAGGTTCTTGTCGAAGCCCTCGAAGCGCGCGATCAGCACCGTCAGGGCGAAAGGCACGCAGACCAGCAAGTGTCCCAGCACCACCGCCGCCAGCGACCGCGGCAGTCCCACCGCGCCCAGCAGCATCAACAGGGAGAGTCCCAGCACGATGTCGGGAATAAAAAGGGGCAGGGAGATGAAGCCCAGTGCCACGCCGGCGCCGCGCAATCGGTAGCGCGTCACGGCGCGGGCGGCGGCCAGCCCCAGCATGGTGGACAGAAGCGCAGTGATGATGCCGACTTTCAAACTGTTGCCCAAAGCATGCTGCATGGCGCTGTCGCCGGCCAGCGCCCCATACCAGCGGGTGGTGAAGCCCGACAGGGGGAAGGCGATGAACTGAGAATCGTTGAAGGAGAAGACGGGCAGCACCAGCACCGGCACATAGAGGAAGGCCAGATAGGCAAAGGCGTAGAGCAGCAGCGATTTGCTTTTCATCGCGCAGCCTTCGCGGCGGCGCGTGCCACAGCCACAAACAGGCCGGCAATCACCGCCACCATGGCCATACTGACCAGCGACAAGGCCGCACCCAAAGGCCAGTTGCCCACGCCGTTGAACTGCACTTCGATCAGGTTGGCGATCATGGTGCCGGCCGGTCCGCCCACCATCGACGGTGTCACAAAATCGCCGGTGGTGGGCACGAAGATCAGCACGGCGGCGCCGATCACGCCCGGCATGCTCAGCGGCAAGGTAATGCGCAGGAAACGGCGCAAAGCGCTGTCGCCCAGATCGCTGGCCGCTTCCAGCAGGGAGCGATCGATTTTCTCGAGGCTGACATAGATGGGCAGGATGGCGAAGGCGGCCCAGGCATGCGCCAGGGTCACCACCACGGCGAAGGGATTGTAGAGCAGCACGCTCAGCGGCTGGTCGATCAGGTGCAGCCGCATCAGTCCGGAATTGATCACGCCATTGAAGCCCAGGATGATCTTCCAGGCGAAGACGCGCAGCAGGTACGACGTCCAGAACGGAATGGTCAGCGCCACCAGCCAGAAGAATTTGCGCCGCGCATGGAAGGCGACGAAATAGGCCATCGGGTATGCCAGCGCGACGGTGACCAAGGTCACCACTGCAGAGATTGCAATCGAGCGCAGGAACAACAACCGATAGCCGGCGCGTCCCAGCACCGCGCCATACTGGTCCAGGGTCCAGCCCGCGGCGAAGCCCAGCCCGCTCTGGTCCTTCAGGCTGGTGAGGACCATCAAGGCGAGGGGGGCCGCCAAGGCCAGCCCCATCACCATCAGGGTGGGGGCCAGCAGGCCATAGCCTTCGCCCGCGTTTCGCCCGTTATCCGCCACATCGCCCCCTTTCGCGGCCCGATTGTCGGGAAATGGCAGGGGGAAGCGCAACCCAAACCTAAGGATTTGCTGCTTGAATCCCCCTTGGCGTTGGGTCATAACCCGCCGTCTTGGAGTGCGGGCGTAGCTCAGGGGTAGAGCATAACCTTGCCAAGGTTAGGGTCGACGGTTCGAATCCGTTCGCCCGCTCCAATTTTCTCAAATAAATCATATGGGTAGGCGCGGGCTCTGGTCCGCTGCCCACCTGTCGCCTATGGTCCGGCCCACAAAACAGGGCGGGGAAGCCATGAAGAAAGTGATTTTGACGGCGCTGGCGCTGGCGCCGGTGATTGTGTTTGCCGCGCGGGCGCAAGCCCCGGCAACCGATACGCCGGTGGCCAAGGACATCATGCTCAAGATGCCCAAGCCCGTGGCCGGGTTCGAATGGGCCTATCCCATGCAGCCGCCGGGCTTCAAACCGCCGGCGCCCGACTCTGTGCACACCGCCGAAGGCGCTGATCCGTCCATGAAGCTGACCATGCGCCAGATCGGCGATGGCTTTGGCCCGCCCGACTGGTTTCCCAAGGACCATGGGCCGCTGCCTGACATCGTGGCGCACGGCCAAAAGCCCCATGTCATCGCCTGCATTCTCTGCCACCTGCCCAACGGCAATGGCCATCCGGAATCGGCCAGCATCTCCGGCCTGACGGTGCCCTATATCATCGAGCAGATGCATGCCTTCAAGAATGGCGACCGCGAGAATATCCGCGCGCCCGCCATGACCGAGATGGCCTTTGCCATCAGCGAAAAGGATCTGCGCACCGCTGCGCAATATTTCGCGGCCATTCCCAGGGCGCAGCAGAAATGGATGCGGGTGGTGGAGACCAGCCGCGCGCCGGCCAACCATGTCGGCGGCGGCGGCGCCCGTTTCTTCGACAAGGGCGCCGAGACGGTGCCGATGACGCCGGACATGATCTATGAAGTCGCCGAAAGCGAGCAGGTCGAACTGCGCAATGACCATGTCGGCTTTGTCGATTATGTGCCGATGGGCTCGCTGGCCAAGGGACGCATCGTGGCGATGGGCAATCATGGCCAGATGCGCACCTGCGCGTCGTGCCATGGCGAGGAGTATCGCGGCCATGACGATGCCCCGCGCATCGCCGGGCGCAGCGCCTATTACCTGATCCGCCAGCTGGCCGACATGAAGGCCGGCTATCGCAAGGGTCCGGCGCTGGGCAAGATGAAGGATGTGGTGAACAAGCTGTCGGACGCCGACATTCTCAATGTCGCCGCCTATATGGCTTCGCGCGCGCCCTAAATCGTGCCGCCGCGGATGCGAATGGCGGCGGTCACGGTATTCAGGTCTTCCTTCACGCCCTGGCGCAAGCGGCCGGCGACGATCACCGTCTGCACGCCTTCGATGTATTCTCCCGGTGCGACGGCGCGGATGGAATTGACCGCGATGGGATCGATCAGCACCGTGGTGCCGTCGGGCCGCGTCAGCTTGGCGGAATTGATGAGCACGCCGTCGGCGCCGCCGCCCAATATCTTGTTGATGCCCGCCATATAAATGCGCGTTTCGGCGGGCAGGATTTTGGTGCGCGCCATTACCGCTTCCACCGATCCGGGGCCCGCATTGTAGGCGGCGAACATGGCGGGAAAGCCATATTTGCCGCGCAGCCACTTCAGGTACGCCGTTCCGGCATTGATATTGTTCTTGGGATCGAACACATCGGAGCCCAGCCCGTATTGCGCGCGCATTTCGGCATAGGTTCCGGGCAGCACCTGCATCAGCCCCAGCGCGCCCTTGTCGGAGATCATGCGCTGGTTTTCCGAGAGCATGGTGCGCCCCCCGCTTTCCAGCCGCATCACCGCATTGATCCAGATCAGGGGAACACCGAAGCGCTTGGACGCCTTGGTGGTGATGGGATTCCAGCGCTTGATCAGTTCGGCCGGACCCATCGCCTCTTCCTGCTGGAAGGCGGACAGGACCGGTTTCGGCTTGGTGGGTTTCCTGGCGGCGGCATGCACTGGCAGCGCCAGCAGCAACAGTGCCGCAACGCCGCCCCTCAGGGCCGCCCGGATCATTAGTAGGTGGTCCGCCCGCCGGAGGTATCCAGCGTGCTGGCGGTGGTGAAGGAACATTCCTCGCTGGCCAGGAAGCACACCGCGGCGGCGTTCTCGGCCGCCGTGCCGAAGCGCTCCATTGGAATCTTGGAGCGCATGTAGTCGATATGGCTCTGTGGCACGTTATCCAGGATCGGGCTTTCGAATGTCGCCGGAGTCACGGCATTGACGATCACGCCCTTGGTGGCCAGCTCCTTGCCCAGCGACTTGGTAAAGCCCAGCACCGCCGCCTTGGACGCGGAGTAGGAGCTGGCATTGGGATTGCCTTCCTTGCCGGCGACGGACGAGATGTTGACGATGCGGCCATAGCCGGCTTCCACCATCATCGCGGCGACGGCGCGGCAGCAATAGAACAACCCGTTGACGTTGACGTTCATCACCTTGAGCCAGCTGTCGATCGGATAGCCGATCACCGGCTGGGTGGCGCCGGTGATGCCGGCGCTGTTGACCAGGATGTCGATCTTGCCCAGCATTTTTTTGGCTTCGGCGGCGGCGGCTTCGACGGCCTTGGCGTCGCTGACGTCCACCGCGATGGTATGCGCTGCGCCGATCTCCGCCTTGGCCTTGGCCAGGGCTTCGGGATTCATGTCCCACAGGCAGACCTTGCCGCCTTCGGCGGTGATGCGCTTGGCGGCTTCAAGCCCCAGGCCAGAAGCGCCGCCGGTCACGATGGCGGTGCGGTTGGCGAAGCGGCCGGCATAGATCGTCATGGGCGGTTCCTTATGGTCGGGCGCGGTTATAGCAGCGGCTCCGCAAAAGAAAATGTTGCGTCGCAACATCCTGAAAAGACGGCGAAATGCCGCGATGGTGATGCAGCGGACGCTTGTCTAAAATGCGCCGCCCGAGAAAAGGGCGAACGCCCAAGGGGAGAAAAACAACATGGATCGCAGGAATTTCTTTGGCCTGTCCGTGGCCGCCGGTGGCCTCTTGGCCGCCAGGACCGTATCGGCCCAGACCGCGGGCCCGGCCTTTGCCGGCGCGCCCAAGATGGAGCCGCAGGCACAGCTGGCCCAGCAGCAACAATTCCGCATCGGCTATACCACCAACACCCGCGGCGGCTGGGAAGGCAGTCCCTTTGTCGGCATCAGCGAAGGGCGCGAAGTCGGCTTCCGCTATTTCGAAATCTTCGGCTCGTCTTTCTGCGCCACCAAGGACGGCTATGAGCCGGCGCCGCACGACACCCAGGCGATGAAGGCCTGGCCGGGCGGCTACAGCTGGAAATATCCCACGGCAGCGAAGATTAAGCGCGAAGTCTATTACCCTGATCGCTGGGAAGCTCTGCAGCACCGCATGTACGAGATCGGGGCGCAGTTCACCGCCATTACCGGCGGCGCGGCCGGCGGCAGCGTGGCGTTCCACGATCCGGCCCAGCGCAAGGATGTGGTGGACAATCACTTCAACATGACGCGCTTCTCGCGCCGATTCGGCTGCGATCACCAGAAGACCAACACCGGCCCGCGCAAGCAGCCGGCCGGCACGCCGCTGGAAGACCTGAAAGAGATCGCCAAGACCTGCGATCTGCTGGGCCAGCGCATCCGCGAGGAACTGGGCATGAAGTTCGGCGTCCATGCGCATCTGGGCAGCCAGATCCAGAATGAAAAAGAGACCAACTTCATCATGGAGAACACCAGGCCGGAGAATGTCGGCCTGGTCCTGGATACCGGCCACATCACCATGGCGGGAATGGACCCGGTGGCGCTGGCCAAGAAGCTGGGCCATCGCGTCATCGAGTATCACTTCAAGGACACCGCCAAGGCGGATCGTGGCGGCACCAAGAACGTGCCCCTGCCGACCCGCGACATGATGAACGATCCTTATTTCTACCCGATGGGCGAGGGCGGCGTGGACTTCCCCGCCATCGTGTCTTATCTGAAATCCATCAACTGGCGCGGCCATCTCAATGTCGAGCTGGACACCTCGCCCTGGCGCACGCCCAAGGACAGCGCGCGCATCACTGCCAACTATATCCGCAACACCCTGAAGATCGAGCTGTAAGCCAACATGACGAACACCGCTTTCCCTTTACCTGAAGACTTCATGCCGAAGGATTGGCGCGACGCCGTATTGGTGGGCCGCATCGATATGGGCGAGGGGCCCACGCCGGTTGTGGTGAAAGAAGGGCGGGTGTTCGATGTGTCGGCCACCGCGCCCACCGTTTCTCTGCTGCTGGAAAAGTGGAATGGCGTTCCGTCGGGCAAGGACCTGGGCGACATCAACGACCTGGGCCTGGCCACGGCCTGGTCGGGTGAGAAGTCCAAAGCCAAGCTGCTGGCGCCGGTGGACCTGCAATGCGTCAAGGCTGCCGGTGTGACCTTTGCCGTCTCCGCCATGGAGCGGGTGATCGAGGAGCGCGCCAAGGGCGATCCCGGCAAGGCGCAGGCGATCCGCGAGGAACTGGCGGCGCGCATCGGCACCGATATCCGCAAAGTGGTGCCGGGGTCCCCCGAAGCCGCCAAGCTGAAAACCGCACTGATCGCCGACGGACTGTGGTCGCAATATCTGGAAGTGGCGATCGGTCCCGACGCCGAAGTCTTCACCAAGGCGCCGCCGCTGTCGTCGGTCGGCTGGGGCGATTATGTCGGCATCCGCACCCAATCCACCTGGAACAATCCGGAGCCGGAAATCGTGGTGGTGGTGGACCGCGCCGGCAAGACCATCGGCGCCACCCTGGGCAATGACGTGAACCTGCGCGACTATGAAGGCCGGAGTGCGCTGCTGCTGGGCAAGGCCAAGGATAACAATGCCGCTTCGGCGCTGGGCCCCTTCATCCGCATGTTCGACGACAAGTTTGGAATCGATGACGTGCGTCAGGCGGTGGTCGAGCTGGAAATCGTCGGCACCGACAATTATCGTCTCGAAGGCCGCTCCACCATGACCGAGATCAGCCGCGATCCGCTGGAACTGGTGAAGCAGACCATCAGCGAGCACCAGTATCCCGACGGTTTTGTCCTTTTCCTGGGCACCCTGTTCGCGCCCACCCAGGACCGCGACGTCAAGGGTTCCGGCTTCACCCACAAGGACGGTGACGTGGTGCGGATTTCGACCCCCAAGCTGGGCGTGCTGGAAAACCGGGTGACGACCTGCAAGCAGGCGCCGCCCTGGACCTTCGGCATTTCCGACCTGATGAAAAACCTCATGAAACGTGGGCTTTTGGGCGCCTGACCGCCCTGCGGCCTATGCCCCCACGGCACCACTGGGATGCAGTTCCGGGGTTGGATTAGTGCGCCCAACCCCTTAAATACCCCCAGCGCTTTTTTCCAATTTTCCAGGAGATACTTGATGACCCAGACCCTGACCCATTTCATCGGCGGCAAGCAGATTTCCGCTCCTGGGGCGCTGGAAAGCACCAATCCCTCCAACACCAACGAGATTATCGCCAAGTTCCCTGACGGCAGCGTTGAAGATGTGAATGATGCAGTCGCTGCCGCCCGCAGCGCCTTCCCCGGCTGGTCGGGTTCGACCCCGGAAGTGCGCGCGGACCTTTTGGACAAGGTCGGCAGCATGATCATCGAGCGCAAGGATGTGCTGGGCAAGCTGCTGGCCACCGAGGAAGGCAAGACCCTTCCGGAAGCCACCGGCGAAACTGTGCGCGCCGGCCGCATCTTCAAATACATGGCCGGCGAGGCGCTGCGCCGCCACGGCCAGAACCTGGACTCGGTGCGCCCCGGCGTGGAGATCCAGACCTATCGCGAGGCGGTCGGCGTCTATGGCGTGATCACCCCGTGGAATTTCCCCATCGCCATTCCCGCCTGGAAGATTGCCCCGGCGCTGGCCTTCGGCAATACGGTTGTCCTGAAGTCCGCCAATCCGACGCCGGCGGTGGCGCATGCGCTGGTGTCGATCATCCATGAAGCCGGCGCGCCGGCCGGTATCGTCAACATGGTTTTGGGCCGCGGCATCATCGGCGATGCCCTGTCCAAGCATCCGGACGTCAATGGCGTGTCCTTCACGGGCTCGCAGACCGTGGGCGCCAAGGTCGCCAATGCCGCGCTGTCGCACTTTGCCCGCGTGCAGATGGAAATGGGCGGCAAGAACCCGCTGGTGGTGCTGGACGATGCGGAACTGGACCGCGCCATCCAGATTGCGGTGGACGGCGGCTATTTCGCCACCGGCCAGCGCTGCACCGCTTCCAGCCGCGTCTTCGTGCAGGCCGGCATCTATGACAAGTTCGTCGAAGGCGTTGCCGCCCGCGCCAAGGCGCTGAAGGTCGGCAATGCGATGGATGCCGCCACCCAGATGGGTCCGGCCGTCACCGACGTTCAGCTTCAGGGCAACCTGAAGTACGTCGACATCGCCATTAAGGAAGGCGGCCGCCTACTGGCCGGCGGTTCTGATCCGCTGAAGCTGGACACGCCCGGCCATTACATGAGCCCGACCCTGATCGTGGACACCAAGATCGGCGATACCATCAACCAGGAAGAAGTGTTCGGCCCGGTTGTGTCGGTGGTGAAGATCAAGGATTACGAAGAGGGCCTGGCCCATTCCAACAGCGGCAATTTCGGCCTGTCGGCCGGTATCGTCACCACCAGCCTGAAGCATGCGCGTCACTATCAGCGCAACGTCAAGGCCGGCATGGTGATGATCAACCTGCCGACCGCCGGCGTGGATTACCACGTGCCGTTCGGCGGTTCGCGCGGTTCGTCCTATGGCGCCCGCGAGCAGGGCTTTGCCGCGGTGGACTTCTTCACCCAGATCAAGACCGCCTACTCGCTGTCGTAAGCGAAAATACAGGCTTTAAAGGACAGGGGCGGCTGCGAAGCCGCCCTTTTCTTTTGCAGTGCACTCCCGCTAAGCTTGCCGCAATCATAAAACGGGGTGGGACGATGCGCGCTTTCCTTCTGGCCACGGCTTTAATTCTCACGCCCATCGCGGCGTTCGCTGATCTCGCCATTTCGGGGCAGGACGGCAAGCAGGTGCGCGCCGGCGACGGCATCCCCATGGCCCCGACCCCCGACAGCGTGGCGGCGATCGAATTCTCCAGCACCAAGGCGCCCAAGGTCATCGGCTTGCTGGAAGTCTGCTCCACCCAGATGGGCCCGCCCAGCGCCATCGCCGTGGCGCCCGATTACAGCTTTGCGCTGGCGACCTGCCCGCAGAAAATAGGTCCGGACAACAAAAACTCGCCGCAGAATACCGTCTCGGTGATCGGCCTGGACGATCCCACCCATCCCAAGCTGTTACAGACGGTGCAGGCGGGCATGGGCGCGACCGGCATCTATCTGGACAAGAAGCTGCGTTTTGCGCTGGTCACCGGCACCGGCGACGACACCATCACCATGTTCACCATCAAGGATCGCAGCCTGACCCAGACGTCTCAGGTCAAGCTGGAAGCCAAGGCCGAGCCGCGCGACGTGATCATCGCGCCGGGCGGCAAGATCGCCTATGCCCTGCGCTTCGGCGATGCCAAGGTGACCAAGCTGGCCATCAAGGGTGACCAGCTTGCCCGCGTGGCGGATTTCGATGTGGGCGTGCAGCCGGACGGCGGCAGCAT
>CANCMM010000015.1:0-13868 GCA_947379335.1 Alphaproteobacteria bacterium
ATCGTTTGTGCCTTTTCTCTGTTCGGCGGCATCCTGGGTTGGGCGTCCTGGGACGAATCCCGCAGGGCGCGCAGGGCCCGGAAGTGACCGGCAGGCGGCGAGCACCGAAGCCGGGCCTGCGGCACATACTTGCGGTTCTGGCTGGTCTGGTCTGCTTTGCCGTGGTGTACAGGTACAGCGGCGACGCCGATCTTCTGATCGCAATCAGCAGCGGCCTGGCGGCCAGCGCCGTTTCCTATCTGGCCGCAAATATCTCCATCGCGATGTATAAAATCCGGAGTTAGTGTGGATATCCGCACAGCCATTCGAAGACGCCGTGCGGTCAGGGATTTTACCCGGGAGCCGGTGACATCATCCGCGCTGCGCGAACTGATCTCGGCAGCCAGCTGGGCTCCCAGCGCGATGAACGAGCAACCCTGGCATTTCACGGTCATCACCGATGCCGCAATGCTGGACGAGATTTCGGCGCGATCCAAGGAATGGATGTTGAAGGGCATCTCCGCGATGCCGCGGCCCGGCCATTTTCAGGATCTTTTGTCCGATCCCGAATTCCAGATTTTCTACCAGGCCCCCGTGCTGATCGTTCTCTCCGCTTTGGGTAATGGGCAATGGAGCGCGGAAGATTGCGCCCTGGCGGCGCAGAACCTGATGCTGGCGGCGCTGGATCAGGATTTGGGCACCTGCTGGATCGGATTTGCCCAAGGCTGGCTCAATACCGAGGAAGGCCACGATCTGTTGGCGCTGCCAAGGCCCAGCCGTGTGGTCGCTCCGATCATTGTCGGGCATCCCAAGGCCCTGCCGCCCGATGTATCGCGCAAGGCGCCGTTGATCACCTGGATCGGCACCGTCGCGCCTTCGTTTGACGAGGTTCCGGAACGGGCAATTCACCACGCACTTTCCCACCCCTAGGACGTCATGAAAAGCGATCTGGCCCTGCTGGTCTTTGCCATTGTCGCCATCCTGGTGGCAGGTGCCGCTGTCCATGGCGGACGCTGGAAATCCGGCAAAGACACTTGAGACCGCCCCTCCGCAATATTGGCACCACGGAAAACTTCACCGCATTCCTGTGTGTACTTGTGGTCCTGACCGGGGCCATACTGGTTTGGATGTACATTGCTGGCCTTATCCCTCCTGTGCACCCCTGAACTCGGATGGGCGACGTCGAAATTCTTCAGAGGGCGTGTCTCGCTGCGGCGATCGGACTGCTGATCGGCATCGAACGTGGCTGGCAGACCCGTCAGGCCCCCGACGGCGCGCGCGTCGCCGGCATCCGCACCTTTACCCTCATCGGCGGGTTGGGCGGCATCAGCGGCCTGCTGCCGGGCGACATCACACTTGGCCTTTGCCTGGTAGCCTTCGCCCTCCCCTTCGGTCTCTTTGAGTGGCGCCGGGCCCGCGCGAGCAGGAATTTTTCTGCTACCGGCTTGATCGCCGGCATTCTGACCTTTGCCCTGGGCGCCTATGCGGCGCGAGGCAGCATGGTTGTGGCGGCCGCGGGCGGCGTTGTCGTGGCCGCCGTCCTTGCCGAACGCCGGGTCATGCATACCTTCTTACGCCATCTGAAATGGACCGAACTGCGGGCCGCGTTGGTGTTGCTGACCATGACGGTCGTGCTGCTGCCCGCTCTGCCGGACCGAAACGTGGATCCGTGGAATGCGCTGAACCCACATCAGATCTGGCTGATGACGGTTCTGGTGGGCGTGGTCTGCTACGCGGGCTACATCGCGGTGCGGATCGCCGGTGAGCGCCGTGGCTTGCTGTTTGCCGCGATCGCGGGCGGCCTCGCCACCTCGACCACCGTAACCTGGACATTTGCGCGGCTGGTCAAACGCAGTCCCGCAGCGCTTGCAGAAGTGATGGCCGCCATCCTCGCAGCCTGGATCGTTTCGCTGCTGCGCATGACCGTGATTGCGGTGGTGATTGCCCCCGTCCTTCTGGTTCCTCTTGGCGCTCCAATTCTCGCCGCATCAGGATTGCTGCTGGTCCCGGCCGCCCTGGCCTATCGCGCCGCCGGGAAGGCCGGAGCCCAGGGGCTGACCCTGCAGGACCCTTTTGAGCTGCCTCTCCTGCTGCGATTCACCGGCTTGCTGGCCGCCATCATGCTGCTGGCGAAACTGTTCTCGTCGGGCCGGGCTGGCCTGTTTGCGCTGGGCGGGGTCTCCGGCCTGCTGGACGTGGATCCCATAACGCTTTCCATGGCCCGGTTGGCCGGCACGGGAATCACGCCGATGCTTGCCGCCTCGACCATCCTAATTGCCGCCGCCGCCAATGCGCTGGCGAAATCAGTCCTGGCGGTCGCCTTCGGCGGCCCACGGCTGGGGATTGCCCTGAGCGGCTCGGCACTCCTGGCGTTTGGTGCGGGAGCGGCCGCCTATTTCAGCGCCTGAAAAGTCGCGCCTCGCCCGGCCTGTGAGATCATGGCGCAGGCCCGTCCGCGTCATCATCCATCAAAATCCGTACGGCGTCGCCGTCAGGATCGTCATACTGGCCGCTGGCAAGCGCCCATAATAGAACTGCGAGGCTGAAAAGCCCCACCAGCAACGCAGAATATATGATCAACGCCAAGCTTACCGCGCTTTCCCGGCAGCAAGCCGAAGCGCATTGAGCGTTACCAGCATGGACGATCCCGCCATGGTGGATGCGGCGATCAGGGGCGTGACAAAACCCAGCGCCGCCATGGGAATCGCCGTGAGATTGTAGAGAGCAGCCATGGCGAAGTTCTGCAGCACCAGCCGCCGCGCCTTGCGCGCCACGTCATGAGCTTCCAGGATGGGCATCAGATCGTTGCCACGCAGCACCATGTCGGAGGCGCGCTGGCTGATGTCGGTGGCGGTACCCGGCGCGATGGAAACATGCGCAAGCGCCATGGCCGCGGCGTCATTGATGCCGTCGCCCACCATCAGGACGCGGTATCCCTGAGCGGACAGGGATTGCAGCCGTGCCGCCTTTTGCTGCGGCGTGAAGCCGGCATACCAGTCGGTGATGCCGACCTGGGCGGCAATACCGGATACGATCGGAGCATTGTCGCCTGAGAGCATCTCCACGCGGATGTTGCGTTGCTGCAAGCCGCGGATCAGCGCAGCGGCATCGGGACGCAATTCGTCCTGGAGTAGAAATCCGATGGGTGCCTGTGCGCCCCGGCGATACCAGAGTTGATGCGTATCCGCCTCGGCGCCGCACCATGCGGCGCTGCCAAGGCGCTCGATGTCATTGCCGCTGCCGCACTCCAGCCCTGAGCCCGCGATCTCGCGCA
This sequence comes from Alphaproteobacteria bacterium, assembly GCA_947379335.1. Classification (GTDB taxonomy): domain Bacteria; phylum Pseudomonadota; class Alphaproteobacteria; order Micropepsales; family Micropepsaceae; genus Rhizomicrobium. The sequence goes on from CANCMM010000015.1 coordinate 3,254, forward strand.
CATCCGGAGCCACGGGTCCGACGCCGGCGGCGGCGGCAATGGCATGTGCCAGCGGATGGCGGCTGGCCCGCGCAATCCGGGCCGCACGCTCCAGCACATCCGGCGGCACATCCTGCGCGTTCTGGAGCACCGGCGATCCTACGGTCAACGTTCCTGTCTTGTCGAAGATCGCCATGTCGATTTCGGCCAATCGCTCAAGCGCATCGCCGGACTTGACGAAGACGCCGCGGTTGAACAGCCGTTCGGTGGCGACAATTTGAACCGCCGGGACTGCCAAGCCCAAAGCGCAGGGGCAGGTAATGATCAGCACCGTTATCGCACTGGTGATGGCCTGCGCCAGACTCGCGCCCGCCATCAGCCATCCGGCGCAAGCCAGCAGCGACAGGGAAAAAACTACCGGCACATAGGCGCGGGCGGCGCGGTCCGCCAGGCGGACATACAGGCTCTTGGCCTGCTGGCCGGCCTCGAGCAATCGCGCCAGATCGGCCACGAGGGAATTTTCGACTCCCGCCGTTGCGCGCAAAATGACAGCCGCCCCCGTCACAATCGCGCCAGCCGGCACAGCGGCGCCCGATTGCAGCATCTGGGGAAGGCTTTCGCCCGTGACCAACGACATGTCGCACTCGGTCGCATGATCTTGGAGCACGCCATTGACGGGCACGCGATCGCCGCTGGCAAGCAGCAGGCGGTCGCCCGCGCCCACCTCGCGCGCCGCCACCGTCCGGACGGTACCATCTGCAGACATGCGGCGCACCAAGAGCGATTGTAGCGCCAGAAGATGGCGTGCCGCATCCCGCGCGCGATCGCGCAGGCGGTAATCCAGATAGCGCCCGATCAGGAGCAGAAAGGCCAGCATCGTAGCGGCGTCGAAATAGGTGTGCATGCCGCCCTGGGCGGTCTGGTACAGGCTCAGCCCCAGCGACAGCAGCAGCGCCAAGCTTATCGGCAAGTCCATATTGGCGCTGCGCGCCATGATTCCGCGCCAGGCCGCAAGGAAAAATGGCTGGCCCGCATAAAGCGTGGCCGGAACGGCCACCACACCCGCCAGCCAGAAGAATGTCTGGCGCATGCCCGCGCCCAGGTCCGCGCCGCCGTACCAGACAGAATCCGTCAGGCCCATCACGAACACCGTGGCGAAACCCGAAACCGCCAGGCAGCGCAGCAGCAGTCGTCCCTCCGCCTTTTCTCCGCTCAAGGTTTCCGCCGCCTCGAAAGGCCGCGCCTCATATCCCAAATCACGCACCCGCCGCAGGATCGCTTGCGGCGCAACCTTGCGGCTGAGTACCGCAAGCTTGCCGGTGGACAGGTTCAGCCGCGCATTTTCGACGCCGGGAATGGCGCCAACGCCCTGCTCGATCTTGGCGATGCAATTGGCGCAGCGCGCGCCTTTGACTGCCACGTCGAAGGCGTCCGCGCCGGAGGCGTCATGCCGCACCAGCGCCGAAAGATCGTCGGCAAATTCATCGTTGCTGTGCGACAGGATCACGGCACCCATAGCCGCCTGCTCGCCTGGAAAGAATCGGACCCCTTGTTGCTGACCAGCACGTCCCAGTTGCCTGGCGCAACGCCGGCCAGCTCGGCCCGATAAAGGCCGGGCGTAACCTGTGAAAAGCGCAACGCCCGATCCCGGTTTTCATCGGCGGGATGGCGCAGTTCGCCGGCCAGGCTGGCGCGGTCTTCCGGCGAACCGTCACGTTGATTCAGCGCGACCGTAACCAGGACCTTGCCCGCAGCCGTGCGCTGGGCCGCAATGCTCGCCTGCCAGCCGAGCCTGGCCTGCTGCGCGCGATGCTCCAGCGTCTGATTGTAGGCGACGCCCTGGAGGTAGGGCAGCTGTTCGTCCTCGCCGCGAAATGTCTTGACCGCCTCGGTTATGAAAATGGCATTGGTCGCAAAGATGAGGCCAAAGAAACCGGCCAAACAGAGCAGAACGCCGCGTCCCGTCAAAGTTCTGATCATTTGCTGGCTCCTGGTACAAAAACGGCTTCCGCCGCGCGCGCTTCCTTGCCGGCGGCCAAGGTAAAGGTCAGGGCATGGCTATCCGCCAGGTCGGGGCGCGCCACCGTCACCAGCACGCGCAAGGTGCGAACCTTGTCCGCAGGCACCGGCAGCAGGACCGACGATTTGATTTCACCGTCGCCAATCACCTTGATCTCACGCGCCTTGATGCCTGAAACGCTGAGCTGCAATTGCCGGGCGACGCCGCTCCGGTTCATCAGCTTGATGGTGTAGGCGTTGCGCACGGCGCCATCGGCCAGCTGGACGTAGTCGGGGTTGCGGTCGCGCATCACATCCAGGTCCAATGTGTGGCGGAATGTGAGGGTCGCCAGCATGATCCCCGAAACCGCCGCGAGAACCGCGCCGTAAAGAATGGTGCGTGGCCGCACGAAACGGGTGCGCGGCGCCTTGCCGCCCAACCGGCGCTCGACATTGGCCTCGGTATCATAAGCGATCAGGCGCGGCGGCTGGCCGATACGGCCCATGACGTCGTCGCAGGCATCTATGCACAGTCCGCAATTGATGCATTCCAACTGGGCGCCGTCGCGAATGTCGATGCCCATCGGACAAGCCGCAACGCACTGGTTGCAGTCAATGCAGGAGCCTCGCCCATCCCAGCTCTCCCCCTTCTTGTGTGCGCCGCGTGCTTCGCCCCGGTCACGCCGATAGGTCACTGTGAGCGCTTCGGTATCCGTCATGGCCGCCTGGATGCGCGGCCAGGGACACATATAGGTGCAGACCTGCTCGCGCATCAGTCCGCCCAGCGCATAGGTGGTGAAGGCCAGACCCGCCACCGCGGCATAACTGCCCATACTGGCGGTTCCAGCCAGCAACTGGTGCAGCAGGGTCGGGGCATCATTGTAGTAGAAGACCCAGGCGCCGCCGGTCGCCACGGCGAAGGCAAGCCAGATGGCATGCTTGGACGTGCGTTTGGCAACCTTGGCGGCGGTCCAGGGCGCCGCATCCAGCCGGATGCGCGCGTTGCGATCGCCTTCGATCTTGGTTTCCACCCAGATGAAAAGGTCCGTCCAGACGGTCTGGGGGCAGGAAAAGCCGCACCATAACCGGCCGAACAGCGCGTTGATCAGGAATAGTGATACCGCCGCCAGGATCAGCAAGCCGGTGATGTAATAGACTTCCTGTGGCCAGATCTCGATGAAGAAGAAATAGAACCGCTCATGGGCCAAATCGACCAGCACCGCCTGGTTGGGCGCGCCGGCACCGCGGTTCCAGCGCAGCCACGGCACCAGGTAATAGATGCTGAGCGTGAAAGCCATCATCGCCCATTTCATGGAACGGTAATGGCCGACCGTTTCCCTGGGATGAATGCGCACGCGCGACTTGAAGAGCTTGCGGCTGGCTGCGCTGTTGGTGGCGGAAGCGTCCGAGCGCGCCACACCCTCCGCCGCCATCCTCGGAAGCTTGCTGTCAGGTATGACGGTGTGCACGATCAATGGCTGCTCCAGGGTACTACTCGCCGCCGCCCAGATTGTGGACATAGACCGCCACGGCCTTGATCTCTTCGGGCGACAGGCGCCCCGACCAGGTCGGCATCACGCCGCCATTCCCGTTCCAGATCTGGTCATGAATGTCGTCGCGGGCGGACCCATATTCCCATTCATTGTCCGTGAGGTTGGGGGCGCCGAAGCTGCGATTGCCCTTGCCCTCCGGTCCATGGCAAGCGGCACAGTTATCCGCGAACAACGGCGTTGCGCGGCGCACGGCACGCGCGTCGGCAGCCCGTCCCGACAGGTGCACGACATACTCGGTCAGATCGTCCACCTGCGCCGGTTTGATGATGCCATCCCGGCCGAATGCGGGCATCTGCGACTGGCGCGTGTCCGCACTGGTGGAACGGACGCCCACTGAAATGGTATGCTGAATATCCGCCAGCTTGCCACCCCACAGCCAAACATCGTCATTCAGATTGGGATAGCCGCGGGCGCCCTGCCCGCCGGCGCCGTGGCACGGGGCGCAGTTGTCGCCGAAGGCGGCTTTGCCTTCGGCCATGGCGAATTGCAGCAAGTCGGGATTCTTCTGGATATCCGCCAGCGAAGCGCTGGCCAGCGATTGTTCCCGGCCCGCGCGGGCCGACTTCAGCGCTGCAACATCCGCGGTGACTTCGTCGCGCTGGGAATGATTCCAGAGCCCGTGTGTGTACGAGGTGATGCCGGGCCAGGCCGGATAAACTAACCAGTAGCCCACCGCCCACACGATGGTGGCGTAGAGAATGTACAGCCACCAGCGCGGCATGGGCGTGTCCAGCTCCTTGATTCCGTCCCACTCATGGCCCGTCGTCTGGGTGCCGGAAACGTCGTCAACTTCTTTCTCAGACATCAGACATCCTCGTCCCGGAAGGGAATCAGTGCCGCCTGCTCGAAGCGCGGGCGATTTTTCGGCCACCAAGCATAGGCAAAGGCCGCAATGAACATCGCTACGAAATAGACGGCGCCCCAGCTTTGGGCGAAGGCCAGCACGTCTTCATAAGCCCAGCGTTCCATCTCTATCTCCGGTTCTCAGGCGCACGCGCGTGGTAGGTCTTGAAGTCCACCAGCGTGCCCAGCATCTGCAGGTAGGCGATCAACGCATCGCCCTCGCTGACCACAGCCGCATTGCCGTCGAAGTCACGCGCCTGCGCCTTGGCATAGCGCTTCTGGAAGGCCTCCAGCGCGTCGGAATTGGGATCGGCCTGTGCTTCCAGGTCTTCCTTGGCGTGGGCGATCTGATCGGCGGTGTAAGGAACGCCGACATCCTTGTTGGCCACCAGCATGTTCTTCACATCGCGGTAGTCGAGCGGCGTGGAAAAGAGAAACTTGTAGGGCGGCATGATCGATTCGGGCACCACCGAGCGCGGATCTGCCATGTGCGCCTGATGCCACTGGTCGGAATATTTTCCGCCGACCCGCGCCAGGTCGGGACCGGTGCGTTCCGAACCCCATTGGAAGGGATGGTCATACATGCTCTCCGCCGCCAGGCTGTAATGGCCGTAGCGTTCGACTTCATCGCGCAAGGTGCGGATCTGCTGGCTGTGACAGACATAGCAGCCTTCACGCACATAGATATTTCGGCCCTTCAGCTCCAACGGCGTATAGGGGCGCATGCCACTGACCTTCTCCACCGTGCCGCCCACCCAGAACAGGGGAGCGATTTCCACGGCACCGCCGACGGCGATTACCAGGATGATGCCGATCAGCAGGAAGATGGAGTTCTTCTCCAGCCAGGCGTGGTTCATCACACCGCCTCCGCCGCGAGAACTGCCGGAACCGCAACCGGCACGCCGTCGCGGATCGTTTTCCACAAATTGTAGGCCATGATGAGTGTCCCGGTGAGATAGAGCAGCCCGCCGAGCGCCCGGATGATGTAATAGGGATGCATCGCCTGAACGCTTTCGGAGAAGGCATATTCGAGAAAGCCGAACTCGTTATAGGCGCGCCACATCAGGCCCTGCATGATGCCGGCGACCCACAGCGCGGTGATGTAAAGAACGATTCCAAGGGTGGAGATCCAGAAGTGCCACTCCACCAGCGCGTTGGAATAAAGCTTCTTCTTCCACAGCCAGGGCACCAGACAGTAGATCGCCCCGAAGCTGACATAGCCGACCCAGCCCAGGGCGCCGGAATGCACATGGCCGATGGTCCAGTTGGTATAATGCGACAGCGCGTTGACAGTCTTGATGCTCATCACCGGCCCCTCGAAGGTCGCCATACCGTAAAAGGCGACCGACACTACCAGCATGCGCAAAACCGGATCGGTGCGCAGCTTGTCCCACGCGCCCGACAGCGTCATCAGGCCGTTGATCATGCCGCCCCAGCTGGGCATCCACAGCATGATGGAGAAGGTCATGCCCAGCGTCTGGGCCCATTCCGGCAGCGCCGTGTAGAGCAGGTGATGCGGGCCCGCCCAGATGTAGATGAAAATCAGGCTCCAGAAATGGATGATGGAGAGACGATAGGAATAGACCGGCCGCTCCGCCCGCTTGGGGATGAAATAGTACATGATCCCCAGGAAGCCCGCGGTGAGGAAGAATCCGACCGCATTGTGGCCATACCACCATTGCGTCAGGGCATCCTGCACACCCGAGAACAGCGAATAGCTCTTGGTCTGAAGCAGCGACACCGGCATCGCCAGATTGTTGACGATGTGCAGCACGGCAATCGTGACGATGAAGGCGAGATAGAACCAGTTGGCGACATAAATGTGCGGTTCCTTGCGCTTCATCAGCGTGCCCAGGAACGTCACCAGGTAGCAGACCCAGACGATGGTCAGCCAGAGGTCGGCATACCATTCCGGCTCGGCATATTCGCGGCCCTGGGTGATGCCCAGCAAATAGCCGGTTCCCGCCAGGACGATGAACGTATTGTATCCCCAGAACACCAGCCAGGAGAGCGACCCGCCGAACAACCGGGCGCGGCTTGTGCGCTGCACGACATAAAAGCTGGTGGCGATGAGGACGTTGCCGCCAAAGGCAAAGATCACCGCAGAGGTGTGCAATGGGCGCAGGCGGCCGAAATTGGTCCATGCCTGGTCTGCAAAATAGAACCAGTGCGGAAAGGACAGCTGCAGGGCAATGATCAGGCCCACCAGCATCCCGGCGATGCCCCAGAACATGGAGGCGCCGACGCCGGCCTTGACCACCGCGTCGGCATATTGCCGCTTTTCATCCAGTGGCGCGCGGCCGGCATACATCCACATGTACCAGACGCCAATTACCGCCATGCAGACGCCGAACGTCCAGGCCTGGATCACCATCAAGGGATCGGGCGAGCGCACGGCTTCGACCAGCGAGGCGACAAGGCCCAGAAATATCGTCAGCGGAACGAAGAAGTGATCGAACCGCCAGGGCTGCTGCGTGGCTTCAGCCTGCATGACCGTTTTCCTGCGTTGAAGGCTTTTGGGGGGCGGTCTGGCGCGCGACAGGTGTCCGCGATTCGCGCGGGATGCCGCGCAGGCTGAGGCACCAGGCGGTCCAGCCGCCGACGGGCTGGTTCAAGCTTTCGGTCATGGTCACGAAAATTGCCCCTCTTGGATGGTGAGATCGTCGTTGGTTGGGGCCGGATCGGCATTGATGCCGATCAATTGCCCCCTATTTGGGAGCCAACACCGTGCAAATGTGTCGAAATGACGCCGGGGAGCTCCATGCGAGCAGGGCCGCCATCAGACATAGAGACGCCACCCCGATCACGATGAAGGCGATAATCGCCATCCGGCGGCGGCCCGGCCCACAACAGTCCGGCCCTTCCTGCGTCCTTGCGCGCGGCATTGCCCACAGGCCCAACGGCCCGAGCAACATCGCGGCAAGGAGGCAGCAGAGCATGGATCAGAAGCGCATGCCGACGCCGGCGCCAATCAACCAGGGATTGATGCGCGCGGAAGCCTGCACCGCACCGCCAGACGCGCGGATATGGGTTCCCATGAAGACCTTCTTGATGTCGGCATTCAGGAAATACGGACCGTCGCCCACCGGAACATCCGCGCCGGCCTGAAACGCCCAGCCGAAGCTGTTCTTGAAACCAATGCCAGGCAGCGCACTGTGCGGGTCATAGAAAAAGGTATAGTTCACGCCTACGCCGACATAGGGGCGAATCGGGCCGCTGGGATCGAAGTGATACTGGGCGGTTATGGTCGGCGGCAACAGCCAAACGCTGGAGACGGTGCCGGCCACGCTGTTGCGGATGGTGTGCTTGGTGACAGCGGCAATCGCTTCGACTGCGATATGGTCTGTAATGAAATAGGAAAGATCGGCTTCCGGTTCAAACGACGTGCTGATCGATGTCGTGCCGCCGATATGGGTGCCGGAAATCACAATATCGGCCGACGGATCGGGCAGCACGACCACCCCGCGCAGACGCGCCTGGAAATGCCCCGCGGTTCCGGCAGGCGCCGCGGCGTCTTCCGCATGGGCAGCGCCAGCGAGAAGCAAGAATGCCGCAGTAAGCTGAAGAAACTTCATGACAATAGACCCCTGAATATGCGGGTCTGTAGTGACATGACAGCGGTGGACGCCCTTTGATTTGCATCAATCCAGGCACTCGGCGCCCATGGCGTGATGACGCAGGCTGCGCAGCGGCAATTTCACGCGCTTGATCCGGATCAAGGCGTGGCCGGCTCCGCGCACCTCAAGCTTACGCAGCAGGAGAAACCGATGACCCAGACCAAGCGCCTCCCATCTATTTCGCCGCTGATCTTCGCACTGATCGTGGCGGGCGCTGCTGTTCCGGCGAACGCGGATTCCCTGTCGAGATTGGTTGACGTTACGGACGGAGACCGGCTCGCCCACACCCTTTGCGTCAATTGCCACGTGGTGGATACGAAGGGTCCCGTAATCCGCACGGATCGCGTTCCCTCTTTTTCCTGGATTGCCAATCAGAAGGGCCTTACGGCCACCACGCTGCCGGTATGGCTCAGCACGTCGCATGAACGAATGCCGGACTTTGCGCTCAGCCGGGACGAAATCCGCAAGGTGTCGGCTTACATTCTCAGCCTGAGGACGCAATGACAGCTCTGCAGCTGCTTGCCGCGCGGGTTCCGCGCTACACCAGTTATCCGACCGCTCCACATTTCAGTCACGCTGTGCAGGGGCCGCTGTATCAGTCTTGGCTCGAGAGTCTCCCCGCCGGGATGCCGATCTCGCTGTATCTTCACATCCCCTTTTGCGACACGCTGTGCTGGTTCTGCGCCTGTCACACAACGGTGGTAAACAACTACGCACCGGTGGAGGAATATTGCAGGTTACTGGAATCCGAGATCGAGGCGGTGGCCACGTTGATCGGGCGCCGTCACCCGGTAACCCATATCCATTGGGGCGGCGGCTCACCGACCTTGCTTGACGGTGCAGACATGCGCCGGTTGACCGCACTTCTGCATGAGCGCTTCGATGTCGCAGCAACGGCAGAAATTGCGGTGGAGATCGATCCGCGCGGCTTCGATGCCCGCCTGGCCCGGACGCTGGCTGACTGCGGAGTGAACCGCGCCAGCATTGGCCTTCAAGACTGCGATCCCAAGGTTCAGCGCGCCATCAACCGCATCCAGACCGACGACGAACTGCGCAACACAGTATCCCTGCTGCGGCAGAATGGTGTCGGCAAGATCAATCTGGATCTTGTTTACGGGCTCCCCTACCAGACAAGCACGGGACTGGACCGGAATATCGACATCGCCCTTGCTCTGGAGCCCAGCCGCGTCGCGCTGTTCGGCTATGCCCATGTACCGTCGTTCAAGAAGCACCAGGCACTGATTCCCGAGGAGGCCTTGCCCGATACTGAAGCCCGGTTCGCTCTTGCGCAGCTGGCGGAAAAGCGACTGGTCGCCGCAGGCTTCGAGCCGGTTGGGCTGGATCATTTCGCACGGCCCGATGACGACATGGCCATCGCGGCGCGGACCGGCACCTTACGGCGAAACTTCCAGGGATATACGAGCGACAGTGCCCGGACTCTCATTGGCTTTGGAGCGTCCGCGGTCAGCATGTTGCCGCAAGGCTACGCACAGAACGCCACCACGGTGGCCAATTATCGCGAGGCGCTGGAGGCCGGATTCCTGCCGATTTCGAAAGGATTTGTCCTGGGTCCGGAAGATCGCCTGCGCCGCCACGTCATTGAACAGATCATGTGTTTCCTGAAAGTGGACCTGGCGGCCTGCTGTACAGCGTACGATCTGCCCATCAATGCATTGGACTGGGCATTGCCGGCACTGGCGCCACTGTCCGGGGCGGGCGCCGTTTCGATCAACGGCCGCACGATCCTGGTCAGCCCGGCCATGCGGGCCGCCTCCCGTCTGGCTTGCGCGGTGTTTGACGCCTATCTGGAAACAGGCAAGGCCACGCATTCCCTCTCGGCCTGAATCTGTGGCGGTACCGCGATGACGCGTTTGATCCACCGCAATGCACCGAAGTCGATGATACCTTCTGATGGTGCCAGCGAGGAAAATGCATGCGTTATTTTTTCCATATCCGCACTGAAGACGGCCTGATCCCGGACGAGGAAGGTACAGACCTTCCAGGCCTTGAGCAGGCCAAGGAAGAAGCCATTACCAGCGCCAAGGAGCTTGCGGCCGAATTTCCGCCGGGCAGCGAAGGCGTGTGCCTGAAATCTGTCGAAGTGGTGGACGAAGTTGTACGCATCGTATTTTGCGCACCGATTTTCTGAGACACAAGACCCTCGCAAGATTGCTCGTAGATTCCAGCGCCCGCTTGCCCCCATTGCGCGTAAAAATGGTTCTTTGCCGACATTGATCCAGATCAATCCTTGGAACCGGCCAGCGTCATATTGATTTTGCGCCCATGTTTCAGGAGTTCATCCGTGGCAATTCTAAAAGCTATTCGCCGCAAATGCGTTGCCTTGTTGGACGCTGGCATCATCTTGGGAGGAATCGGGGAATACTATCTCCGTGGTGATGTGTCTTCCCGTATCCGCAGCTCACTGCTTCGCTTGCATTGCCGGACGAACGGCAGGGGAACGGCCCTTTTTACCCCCATCATGCGCGCACTTCGTCGGCCCCGCTCTCGCGCACCGGCCAGCGGCGTGTTGGGCACGATTTCAGTGCCGGAACAGGACGCAATCACTGCAGCCATAGAGCGCGATGGTTTTTACGTTTTCGAGAAGCTTCTTCCAAAAACTCTATG
>CANCMM010000016.1:0-13716 GCA_947379335.1 Alphaproteobacteria bacterium
CCCATTCCGCTGCCCAGCGGCACGCCCATCGACCTGACCCTGGATACCTCCCTTAATTTTGACGAACTCTTGAAGTCCTATACCGAAGCGTGGTCAAACAGCCTTCGTCCGGAGGAGTCACCGGACACCGCGATTGGAGCACAAAAGCCATGAAGAAACTGCTTTTTGCAGCCTGCATGCTGACGGCGCTGGGCGCCTGCACGCCGACCATCCGGGTTGAGGTGGCGCCGATCAATATCTACGCCAAGCTGGACGCCGATGTGCGGGTGCGGCTGGACAAGGAAGTCCAGAGCGCCATCTCCAAAAACCCCGATCTCTTTTAAGCTGAAGGAAGTCCTCTCATGAGCAACTTCAAGAATTTCTTCGCCGCCGCCGCGCTGCTGCTTCTGGCGACCCCGGCTTTTGCCGATCTCGCCAGCGACAAGGCTGCGGTGGATGCGGCCAAGGCCGCCGGCACCGTGGGCGAACAGGCGGACGGCTATCTGGGCTTCGTCAACGGCTCGGCTGACGGCGCGACCACCGCGGCGGTGAACGACATCAATGCCGGCCGCGCCACGGTCTATGCCGACACCGCGTCCAAGACCGGCGTCACTCGCGACGCGGCAAGCCAGGCCGTTGGCGCGCAGCTGGTCAGCCGGGTGCCGGGCGGCCAGTTCTTCAAGCCCATCGGCGGCGGCTGGACGAAAAAGTAACTAGACCAGATCTACGGCCACCACTTCGTGCAGGCGGATGCCGGGGATTTCCACCACCAGCCGCGCACCGTCGCGCGTGATCTTTGGCGTTGCGCCGCTTTCCAGCAGCTTGACCGCATTGACCTTCGCGTCCGCCGGAATTTCCAGCGAGACAGTGTAGGGACCGGCCGGGATCATCTCGCGATAGGGGCCCTTCATCATCATCGGATTGTTCATGTTGACGATGTGCGCGGCCAGCGAGTTCTTCTGCCGCCAATAGGCGATGTCCACCAGCCCCGGGCCTGACACCGTCATGGGCTGGCCATCGTCCATCGCCCAGTCCACCGCATTTTTCAGCAGCACCAGGTGATCGGCCGACAGCACCTCCCAGAAAGTGCGATCCAGGTCCATGGGGAAATAGACCACGCGGCCTTTGCCGACCTCGCGGCAGAACACCATCGGAATGTCGGTCTGGGGCGTCATTGTATAGACCCGCTCCATCGGCAGGTCGGGATAGCTGGGCACCAGGGTGAGCGGCTGTTTGCCGGCGTCATGCGGCTTGACCGCGATCTGTTGAGCGGCGGCAATGATGCGCGGCGCATCTTCCAGCCCGCGGGTCAGCGCATGGGGATGGCGCGGCGTCAGATAGCTGTTCTTGACGCCATTCTCCGTTTTCGCCCAATCGCAGCCAAACAGGTCGGTCAGCCCGAAATTGGCGCGGCGCTTGCCCAGCTCGTCATACAGCGAGGTTTCGCCGGTGGCGACGATGCGCCCACCGGCCGCGACGTAATCGCGGATCTGCTGGCACTGCTTGTCGGAAAGCGCCGCGATGTCGGGCAGCACCAGCACGCGATAGCGCGAAATATGCTGCGGCTCCAGCTGGCGGTCGTCGGCCATCTCGAAGGGAATGCGCGCTTCGACCAACGCCTGGTAAAAGCCGTTCTGCGCATCGGTGACGCGCTGGGCGGCGCGCACGCCGTCACCAGCGGTGAAGGCGGTGCCGCCAGCAGTAAAGATGCCGGACTGGGTGGAGTTGAGGATCGCCACCCGCGCCAGGTTGGCAGTGTTGCGCATGTATTTGTCGTTGGCATAGTGCCATTGGAAAATCTTCTCCACCGGCGCCACCCAGCGGGCATCGAATATCCGGGCGTTGAACTTGCAATACCAGGGGCGAAAGCCCTGGGCGATGCCGCTATGAGCCCAGGCTTCCAGCTCGGGGCCGCGCTGCACTGAATCTTTCCAACGGTTCTCGTCCTCGATACCGACATTGAACAGCCCGCACACCGGCAGGTTCTGCATGTAGGCGCGCACCTGCTTGGCATATTTGCCCATCATCCAGACCGGGGTGGTGCCGTTGCGGCCCTGGCGGTCCACCGCCACGATGGGAATGACCACATTGTTGGGATCGTTCATGCCGCCGTTGGGGCTGAAGAAGGAATCTTTCTTCGACGCTTTCACCGTGTCGTCCCACAGCTTGAACTGCTTCCAGCGCATGTCGGCGTTCCACTGGATATAGGCCTTGCGGCGCGGCTCCTGCGGATCATTGCTGGTCGGCAATTCCAGGCCGGTGGCGGCGCGGAATTTTGTGCGGCAGGTCTGGCAATAGCACATGCCGCTGCCGGCCCAGCGGTTGCCGAAAAAACCTTCGGGTTTGTATTTGTCGGCGATCTCCTTCAGCACGGCGGGCATGAAGTCGAACATGAAGCCCCCATTCTGGCAGGTGACATACATGTCGGCGGCGGCCCAGTGGCGGCGCGGCTTGCCGTCTTCGGTGCAGGCGGCCCATTCGGGATGGGCGGCGAATGCCTCTTCGCTCATGGCATGGGGATCGACGCGCGCGATCACGCTCATATTAAGGGCGCGGGCGCCCTTGACCATCTCGCCGAACATGTCGCGATTGCCCAGATATCTGGCGCGGTAGTGCAGCGGCACTTTGGACGGATAAAAACAGATGTAGCCGCCGGCCGACAGGCACACCGCCTCGACATGGGTTTTCTGGAACAGGTCCAGCCAGAAGTTGAGGTCATAGCTGGGCGGGTCTTCCTCGGTGAAAGCGACCTGGGCCCAGCGCATGGCATTGTTGGCCCAGGGCAGCCCCGCCATGTCGCCGGTCATGGCGAAGGCCGGCGCATCGAATGGCGCCAGCGCAAGCAGTCCGCCGGCGCCCAGCATCATGGCCTCGCGCCGCGTCGTTCCGTCTTCCATGAGCCGCTCCCTTTTTATGGCGGCCTTTTTAGGCCGCATTGCCAAGATCGGCAATTCGCGTTTGACTGCCCGCATAACAAAAGGGGGGAACGCCTTGCGTCTGGCTCTTGCTGCAACTTTTGTCCTGCTGTCGTCCGCGGTACAGGCCGCCGACCTTACCGTCTATTCGCCGCAGATCGTCAACGGCCCACTGCGCAAGCTGGCGGACGCCTGGACGGCCCAAACCGCCAACAAGGTGACGTTTGCCGGCTTCAATGTCGGGCGAGTGCGGGCCGCGGTGGAAAATGGTGATCCGGGCGATGTCGTGATCGCACCCACCGGCAACTTCATCGATTTCGCGCCCAGGCTGGCGCCGGGCAGCGAGCGCAGCATCGGCCGCATTCCCTTCGCCGTGGTGGTCAAGACCGGCGGCGCGCATCCCGACATCTCCAGCCACGCCAAGTTCATCGCCTTCACCAAAAAGGCCGGCGTGCTGGCCTATGCCGATCCCAAGGTGGGCAGCCTGACCGGCGCCATGGTGGAGGAGATGCTGAAGCGTCCGGAATTTGTCGGCGTCCAGCCGCGCCCCATCGTTGGCATGATCGGTGACGCCATCGCGCGCGGCGATGCGGAATTCGGCGGCGGCGCCTTGACCGAAATATTGATGGCCAAGGATGTCGAGCCGGTCGGCCGCTTTCCCGACGATCTGGGCCTGCATGTCGACATGTCGGCAGCGGTGCTGAAAATCTCAGTCGCCCCGTCGGACGCGGAAGCCTTCCTGCGCTATGTCACACGGCCGGAAGCAGCGGCGGTATGGAAGGACGGCGGCGTCATCGAGACTCCGAAGAGGTAGTCAGAAGGGTTTGAATCCTTTTGCCGCCCAGGCCGCCTTGGCCTCGGGGCGCGTCAGGAATTTGATGAAGCCGGCCGCCTCCTTGGGATGGGTGGAGCGCGACGACACCGCCAGGACCGCGTCGATATGGCCCCCCAGTTCCACCGGCAGCGGCGTCACCACTTCGATCTCGGGCTTGTTCAGGATTTCCTGTACCAGCTGGACGGCCATGTCGCCTTCGCCGCGGGCCAGGGCGGCGGCGCCTTCGCCGCGCGTTGACGGCGTGACATGCGCGCCCGCGAACTCCGGGCGCTTGAGAATGTCGCTGATCAGCACGCCCTGCATGGTGCCGCCCTTGGGATCGTTGACCATCACAGTGCGGCCATTCATGGCCTGTGCCAGCTTGGCGACAGTGGAAATATCGGGCTTGGCCGCACCCTTTTTCACCGCCAGGCCCAGTTCGCCCCGGCCCAGCGGCGTGTAGGTCGCACCCACGATACCGCCGTCGAGATAAAGCGTGTTCATCAGGTCCGGCGGCAGGCCGACGACATCGGCGGGTGGCGTATCCGTCTTGGCCTGGCCGATGATCTTGTCCATGGTGCCGCGCACGATGATGGCGGTGTTGCCGCTTTTCTTGTTGTAGTCGTCCACCAGGTCGCCCAGCGCCGCGTTATAGACGATGCCGGGACTGATGATCCGAAGCTCCACCGCAGCAGCGGGCGAAACCAGCAAAGCGGCGAGCAGGGCGGCTGAAACCAAAAAGCGCATGACCAATCCTTATTTGTAGAGAAGAATCTTGTTCCAGAAGCCGCAATTGTGCGCGGCGGTGAATTCGGCGTTCGTCTGTGTGGCCCAAGCTGCATCCTGTACCAGATAGGCGGCGCCGTCCTTCTTCCAGCGCGGCCAAGATTCCATTTTGGAGTGCGCGTCGCCCGCGCCATTGGGATTGCCGGTCCGCGCGAAATTCGCCCAAGCATCCACCAGCCGGTCCGACAGTTTTGCTTGCGCCGCCGTCAAGGTGATCGGCACGCCATCCGGCCCACCATGATAGCCGGTGAAGACATAAGGAATGTCGGCGGTGTGATAGGCCAGCGGCTGGAAGCCGGGCATCTTGGGGAAATAGGTCTGCGCCGTGCGGTCGTTGAACAAGTACATATAAAGTGGCGCATGGCTTGCGATAGCGGGCGCGGTATATTGCCCGCGACAGGCCATGGCGTCGCTATGGGCGGTGTCCCACGCCATCTGCGCGCCGGCCTTAGTAATCGGATACTGCGCCATCACCGCATCCACCGTGCCCTTGGGATAGGCCGGCAAACTGCCGCCGGGGCCGGCATTGCCGCCATAAGTCCGCTGCGCATAGCCTTTGTAATCGGCCTCATCCAGCGCGGTGCGGCCCGGCTTGAAATACTGGGTGATACCGGCGTTGAAATTGCCTTCATCGGCGGTGGTGCCCATCATCATGGGTACCTGGTTGATCTGGCCGCTCTGGAAGGCGTCAATCAGCTGGCGCGGAATAATGGTGCCATCCAGCAGCGGACCGCCGACCAGCGGACTGGTGGCGCTGGCGGTGCCGGCCAGCGCCGCAATTTTCGCGGCGGGCAGGGCGCGCAGACATTTGGCGATGGCGGCATTGTCGCCTGTGCAACCGGCGGCGGCGGCGAATTTCTGGCCGCGCGCTTCGGCAGTGGCCTTGCTGGCGAAGGGCGTATAGCCGCCACTCTGGAAGATGGCGCGGTGGATGAGGCCCTTGGACGCCGGCGATACCACCAGGGCGCTGGACGCGCCCGCGCCGGCCGACTGGCCGCCGACAGTGACATTGTTCGGATCGCCGCCGAACGAAGCGGCATTGCGCTTCACCCATTGCAGAGCCGCCTGCATGTCCATGATGCCGTAATTGCCGAAGGCGTGACCCTCGGCATCAAGGGCGGGATGGGCCATGAAGCCGAACAGGTTGAGGCGATAGTTGAAGGTCACCACCACCAGCTTGCCGCGCGTCACCAGCTTGGCGGCGTCATAATCGTTGGAGTCGCCGTCGAAATAACCGCCGCCATGAATCCACACCAGCACCGGGCGTTTGGCTTTGGTGTCGGCTGTGAAGACGTTCAGATACAGGCAGTCTTCACGGCTGTTGGCCGGACCGGCGAACGGGCCCAGGGTCGTCACCTGCGCGCAGGTGGGGCCGAATTGGTTTGCCGGACGCGGCGCGGTCCATTTGGCCACCGGCTGCGGCGGCATCCAGCGCAAGTTTCCCACCGGTGGCTTGGCGAAAGGCATCCCCAAGAAACGCGTGACGCCGCCCTTGGCAACGCCCTCCACCGGTCCTTCCGCAGTAGTGACGGGCGCAGCGCGCGCGCCCAATGTCATGGCCAACAGCAGCGCAAGGGCGAGTGTCTTCATTGTTTCCTGCTCTGGATATAGGCGACCAATTGCCAAATCTCGTCGCCGTTCAGCTTGTCCTTCCACGCCGGCATGCCGCGGGGCGTGCCTTCGGCGATGGTGTGATAAATCTCGCCCGGCTTGCCGCCATATTGCCAGCTTCCATCGGTCAGGTCCGGTCCCATGCCGCCGGTCAGGTCATAGGCATGGCAGCCGGCACAGTTCATCTTGCCGAATAACCCATGTCCCGCGTCGATGGCATCGGCATTTCCGGCCAGCGGGTTGGCCGTGTCCGCCGTCACCTGTGCGAAAGCCGGCGCGGCGGCCAGCGCCAAAGCGAGAACGATACGCCGCATTAGTTGTGCGCCGCCGCCGGGGGCACCGAGACCGGCGCCGGGGCGCCCGCCTGGTTGAGCTGGCTGGTGCCGTTGCCGATGCCGTTGCCGTCCACCGAGAAGACATACAGCGTGTTGCCGCCGGGCATGAAGCCTTTCTCCCGCCGCAGCACGCCTGCGCCGCCGCCGATGCCGGCATAGACCGCCACATATTGGCGCTTGTCCGGTCCCTCGAAGGTCATCGGCGCCGCCGTGATGCCCGAACCCAGCTTCTGCGACCACAGCACCTTGCCGGTGCGCGCATCCGCGGCGCGGAACCAGCCGTCCATGGTGCCGTAGAACACCAAGTCCGATCCGGTGACCACCGCGCCGCTCCACACATACAGGTTTTCCTTGATGCTCCAGACGCGCTTGCCGGCCACCGGATCCCAGGCGATGAAATCGCCCCAATTGCCGCCGGGCCCGGGATGACGCTGCATCTCCATGCCGTCATAGGGTGACGAGGGAATGTACTGCACGATGTGGTTGTTCAGATCCATGCAAGAATTGAACACACCGGCGTAAAGCAGCCCGGTGCGCGGGCTGAAGGCGGACGGATTCCAGTTCTTCACCCCGATGTCGGGCGGGCAGATGTTGGTGACCTTCTGTTCCACAATCGGATGCGCCGCATCATTGACCACCGGCATGCCCGTTACCAGGTCGAGATTCTTGGCCCAGTTCTGGTGGCCGAACGGGTTGGCCACCAGCACTTCGCCGGTCGCCCGGTCGATGGTGTAGGCAAAGCCGTTGCGGTTGAAATGCACCATCACCTTGCGGCGGGCGCCCTTCCAGGGAATTTCAATCAGCACATTCTCGTTGACGCCGTCATAGTCCCATTCGTCATGCGGCGTGAACTGATAGGCCCATTTTGCTGCCCCCGTATTGGCGTCGCGCGCGAACACTGCCGCGCTCCACAGGTTCAGCCCGGGCCGCTGCGAGGGCGTACGCGGACCCGGATTGGAGGTGCCGTAATAGACCTGGTTCACGTCGGGATCATAAGATACCCAGCCCCAGGGTGCAGATGCGCCCTGTTTCCACATCTCGCCCGGCCAGGTGTTCACGCCCAGATCCTTGCCCTTCATCCAGGAATAGAAGGGCTTGAAGTCGGGCCCGATCAGCGCGCCGGAATCCGGTCCGTTGGTGAAAGCCTTCCATACCGTGTGGCCGTCTTTCACATCCAGCGCCTGGAACCAGCCATTGGTGCCCAGCTCGCCGCCGCTGGAGCCGATATAGACCTTGTCGTTCACCACAAAGGCCGCCTGGGTCAGGGTGGGTCCCTTGGTGACGTCGTCCAGCTTGACGCGCCACGCTTCCTTGCCGGTGTTGACGTCCACCGCCACGGTGTTGTCGTCCAAGAGATTGTAGATCAGCTTGCCGTCGGCATAGGCCCAACCGCGCAGCACCTTGTCGCAACAGGCCTTGCCGATGGCGCGCGGATCGGGATTGGGCTGGAACACCCACTTGATCGGCGCGCCCGGCTTGGACAGATCCAGGGCATAGGCGATGTTGGGAAAGGGCGTGACCACATACATGGTGTCGCCCACCACCAGCGGCGCGCCTTCATGGCCGTACATCTGTCCGTCGCTGAAGCTCCAGGCGATGCGCAGCCGGCCGACATTCTTGGTATTGATCTGGGACAGTGGGCTGTAGCGGGTGTTGGCATAGTCGCGCGCCTGGCGTGTCCATTGTCCGGCCGGATCGCTGGGGGCCAGATTCGCGGTGGCGCCGGTGAAGGATTTGGTGGCGGGCGCGCCATCTTTCTTCGGCGCTTCGCCAGAGGAGGGCAGGGCCGCACCGCCCAGCAACACCGCACCCAACAGGATTTTGCGCAAAGCCATCTTCGCCCCCGAGCTTTATTTTTTGAAAGCCTAGGGCGGGCTCATGGGCCGTGCAAGGACGCGCAAATTGTCCTACAAGATTGCCAAAATGCGGAGGAAATGATGGGACGCTTCAAGGCTCTGGTTTGCTGCACTGCAATGGCGCTGCTGGCGATGACCGGCGCGCGCGCCGGCGTGATGAACCCGATCCCCGGAGATCCCATCACCATCGAAACCGGCAAGCTGTCAGGCACGCTGCTGGACTCCGGCGTCAAGGCTTACCTGGGCGTACCCTTCGCCGCGCCGCCGGTGCGCGAGCTGCGCTGGCACGAGCCGATGCCGGCCAAGCCGTGGAAGGGCATCTATAACGCCGACAGCAAGATCACCCACTGCTACATCCCGCTGCGCGCCACCACCCTCAATCACTATTTCGGCGAGATCAAATCCAGCGAAGACTGCCTGTACATGAACATCTGGGTGCCGCCGGGCGCGAAGGCCAGCGATCACCTTCCGGTGGTGGTGTGGATTCACGGCGGCGGTTTCCAGGAAGGCTCGATCAACTTCGACGTCTATAGCGGTGAACCGTTGGCCAAGAAGGGCGTGATCTTTGTCGGCATTTCCTATCGCGTGAACATCTTCGGCAACGTGGCGCATCCCGAACTGACGGCGGCGTCCGGCCACAATGCATCGGGCAATTACGGGTTGATGGACCAGATGTACGGCCTCAAATGGCTGCAGCGGAACATTGCGGCGTTCGGCGGCGATCCCGCCAATGTCACGGTGGTGGGCCAGTCGGCCGGCGCCATGGCGGTGGACCTGTTGGAATCCTCACCCATGGCGCATGGGCTTTACGCCCATCTGGTCGGGCTGTCGGGCGGCTATCACGGCGCCACCAGCCCGCACCTGGATACCTTGGCGCAAACCGAAGCGCTGGGTGTGAAGCTGCAGCAGGCGATGAAGGCCAAAGACATCGCCCAGATGCGCACCATTCCCGCCGACCAGATCACAGCCATCGCGGCGGCCAGCAAGATCGTGTTCAGCGGCCCCAATGTGGACGGTTATGTCGTGCCGTTCACGCCGGACCAGACCTATGCCGCGGGCAAGCAGATCGATGTGCCAATGCTGCTGTCATCGGTGGGCAACGACATCGGCAGCAAGAATGTCGTGACCGAAGCGCGTACTTTGGCCGATTACCAGAGCGCGGCGGCGACCTTGTACGGCGCTGACGCCCCGCAGTTCCTCAAGCTGTTTCCGGCCAAGAATGACGCCGAAGCGACGAAACAGGCCAAGTTCGTAGCGCGCATCATGGGCTTTGGCATCATGGGCCGCAGCTGGGCCAAGGCGCAAAGCGCCACCGGTAAATCGCCGGTCTGGCTGACCCAGTACAATCATGCCCATCCCTATCCGCCGGGTGTGGTGATCACCGACATGGATGTGACCAAGGCCGGCGCCTATCACAATTCCGATTTGCCCTTCTGGTACGGCACCCTGGATTCGCTGAACCTGTTCCGCCATGCCCGCGACTGGACGCCGTATGACTACAAGCTGTCCAACCAGATGCAGGATGTGATCGTGGCCTTTGCCAGGACCGGCAATCCGGTGACGGCGGAGGCGAAGATTCCGCGCTATGATTCAAAGCGCGAACAGCGCCTGATCTTTGGCGATGACGGTCTTGCGGTCGAAACGCTGAACCCCAAGCAGATCGATTTTGTCGAACGCCATCCGTACAAATATTAACAACAGGAGCCTGACATGACGACCCGCCGCAATTTCCTGATGGGTGCCGCCGCACTCGCCGCCACCGGTGGCCACGCTTTCGCGCAGCGCCATCTGCCCTTGGGCCTGCAGCTCTATACGGTGCGCGCCGACCTCGCCAAGGATTACGAAGGCACCATCAAGCTGGTGAAGGCCGCCGGCGTCCGCCAGGTGCAGGCCAATCTCACACAGTCGGGCAAGAACTCCGCCGATCAGCGCAAGCTGTATGACAGCCTCGGCCTGACCTGGGAAAGCATCCATGCCGGCGGCGACGCCCTGCGAAATACGCCCGAGGCGACCATCGCCGAAGCCAAGAGCGTGGGGATCAAGAACATCACCTGTTCCTTCCCGCTCTATCCCACGGACCGCGCCGCTATCATGTCCGGTCCCGGCCTGGATGGGTGGAAGCAGAATGCCGACGCCTATAACAAGATCGGCGCCCTCTGCAAGGCGGCGGGAATGACCTTCAATCACCACAACCACAATCTGGAACTCCGCAAGGTGGGCGATGTGGTGCCTTTGGACTTCCTGATCAAGGAAACCGATCCGGCGCTGGTGGGCTTTGAGATGGATATCGGCTGGGTGATCGCCGGTGGCGCCGATCCGGTCGCCTATTTGAAGAAGTATCCGTCGCGCTTCGCCTCGATCCATATCAAGGACCTGAAAGCCGACGGCATCCCCAACACCAATGGCAAAATGGTCAGCGCCATCATCGGCCAGGGCATAGCCGACTATTCCAAGATTCTGCCGGCGGTGAAGAAGGCCGCGGTCAAGACCGCCTTCCTGGAGATCGAGGAGCCTTACGATCCCTCGCCCATCGGCATGGTGCAGGCCAGCGCCGCTTACCTGAAGGGCAAGCTTTAGGTTCCGTTGTAAACGAACAGCCCGCCAGACATGGCGGGCTGTTTTTTTATGTGCGGACGGCGAACAGCGCGTGGTGGGTCAGGATGAACAGAGTCCGCCCATCCGCGCCGCCGAACAGGATTTGCAGTGGCCGTTCCGGCACATCGATGCGGCCGATCTCCTTGCCGTCCGGCGCATAGACCAGCACCTGGCCATTGGCGAGATAGACATTGCCATTGGCGGCCACCGCAACGCTTTCGCCGCCCCGGTCCGCGAACAGCTTCAGGTCGGTGACGCTGCCGTTCGCGCCGACCAGGCCGCTATAGGTGCGGCCTTCGGATTCGTTGCTGACAAAGACGCGGCTGCTCGGCTTGGCCATCGTGAATCCATAAGTGTCCAGATTGTCGGAAAAGCGCCAGCCGGTGCCGTCGGGTGGGCCCTGATTGAAGGTGCGCGCCGCGGGCAGGAACAGGCTGCCGTCGGGCGAGACATATTCCTTGACCTTGGGCGCCGCCATGTCACGGGCGAACATCTCGCTTAGCGTGATGTAGCGATAGGTGTCGGGATCAAGCTGGTCCTTGAACTCGCCATTGTTCCAGTAATTGACCGGCAGCAGGGCGGTGGCGCCCGGATGCGTTGTGGCGGGCGTGGCGGGAATCACCGTCAGCTCCGTCGCCGGTGAGCCGGGCTTGAAGGTATAGAGTGTGCCTTCCGTGCCCAGCGACGATAGCACCAACAGGTTGCCCGACTTGTCGAAAGCCAGGTTCACCGGGTCGGTGGGATTGTCGCGTTCCACCGAAAGGCCTTCATCGCGCGACCAGCCATAGATGCGCTGCTGGTGCTTGTCGACAAAGTAGAGCTTGCCGTGCGCATCCACCGCGGCGCCGGAGATGGAAAAGAAGCCGTCTTCCAGCTTTTCGATCTTTCCACCCATGTCGCGCACCGCGGGTTTGGCGGGCGACGCAGGATAATCCAGCACCGCGAACTCCCGCTCGCGGGTGTCGATCTTGTGGGTGATGTCGCGGATGGAATTTTCCATCGGGAACTTGCTGGCGCGCAGATAGGTGCCGCAGCCATTGGCATCACAGGTGCCCAGCCCGCTTTCGGCATTTACATGCACATTGCGCAAATGAATGTCCGAGGAGTTGTACAGCCGCAGCGCTGTATCGATGGGGCGTGGATTGCGGGTCACGCGATAGGCGTGCCAGTTGGCCAAAGTGATGTTCTTGGAATTGAAAATCTCGAACGACACCGCTTCCTGACTTTCGCCGGCTTCTTCCTCGGTCTGGGGCGCATAGAAGGCCCAGTTCTCCACCCGGTTCAGCGCGAACTCGGCCCGCACATGATGTTCGATGGACATCTCATAGACCTTGCCCGGCGTTTTGGTGTCCGACACCAGCATGCCCGACTGGGCATAAGTATCGACCGACCACAGGTTGGAGAAAGTGCCGCCACCGCCATTGGTCACCCATAGCGACGGATATTGCCCGTCCCAGCGCTTCTTCATGTCCGGATCGGCGCTGTGCGTCGCGTTGTAGGGATCCCAGCGCGAACCATCAGGATTGTTGGTGCCGTGCCCGCCCAGGAAGCGCACATCGCTCATTAGCGATTGTTCGCCCGATTGCCACAGGGCTTCCACGGCACGCGGATTGATGCCGCCGGTGAACAGCCCGATGCCCGACACGATATTGTCACCGCCGCGCGGGGTTTCCAGCAGAGCCTTGGGCGCGCCGACGCCGGCAAAACCGGGCGTGTTGTCGGGCAGATCGAATTGGGTGATGGAAGGATGCAGGCCGATCAGCACCGTGTTCGGCTTCAGCCGGATGGTGTCATGCACGATGTAGCGGCCGCTCGGGACATAGATCACCTTTGTGGTGTCTATGGCATGCTGGATGGCGGCGGTGTCGTCGGTCTTGCCATCGCCCTTCACGCCCAGCGAGCGGATGTTGACCCATAGCGACGTCGGCGGCAAAGCGCGGATCGCCGGTGGCAAGGCGCGGGGCATCGAGGACAGCGGCGCCGCATCCCAGCGCGTGCCGGTCTCGCCCAAGGTCCCGGGGGCTTTCAGGATCAGGCCGTGGTTGAAGGTCTTGACCTTGTATGTTCCGGCCGAGCCCAAAGTCTTGCCGCTGTCGCGGAAACGGGCGAACACCGGCGTGTTGGCCGCCACCGCATCCTCGAAGCCGATCTGGGTGTAGACACTCTTTTCATTGCTGACGATGACGGCGGCCTTGGAAACATTCTCGAAGCGCGCATCCTTGGCCCACAGCCAGTCGGAATAATCCGGATCGATGTCGATGCCGACCGGCACATTGCGGAACGCGACATTCACCAGGGTGAGCGACACTTCATGCTCGCGGATCGCGGCCTCGCGCTGGCCTTCGAACTGGCTGTCGATCAGGGTGAACTGCCAGGCCGGCGAGGGTTTCTCCGCCAGGATGCCATAGCGACCGCCGAAGAAGCGCAGGTCCTCGGCCTCGTTGGCGACCTGGTGGATGCCCGCCAGGCCCGAACCGATATGAAAGTCGATGTGGCTGAGATAGTCATGCTGCGCGCCATGGAAGCGGATGCCCACCGCGCCTTCATTGCCGTTGCCGATCTCGAAATCGATGTTGCTCATCGCCGAATAGAAGGTGCCGGGATTGGCGTCGGCGATTTTCGGATTGGCCGGCACGCTGTCCGGCGGCGGGAATGGCACGCGGAAACCGGGCCGCTCGGGCCGCGAACTGTCGCTTGCGCCCACCCGGAAGCCGGCGAAGATCACCATCGCGGCGACGCCCTTGGAATAGCCCGGCGTGTTGTCGCCCAGCACGAAGACAGGGCGGCGTGCGCCCCAGCCGATCACCCGCACCGCCGGCCATACA